>DATLFZ010000001.1:0-2993 GCA_035540795.1 Beijerinckiaceae bacterium
GCCGACGCGCTCGATGCCGAGGGCCACCGCGGCCGCCGTCATGATGATCGGCGTCGATTGCAGGATGGCCGTGATGTTGGCGAGGGGCAGGCGCGCGAGGGCGGTGATGAACAGGAAGGCGACGAGCCCCTCGACGAAGGCGCGCAGCAGCACCGGCCGCGACAGCACCCCGCCGACCCGCGACAGCTGGCCGAGGGCGAGCACGAGGGCGAAGGCGAAGCCGGTGGCGAACAGGCCGCGCAGGGCCATGACCTGGCTCGGCGGGTGCGTCGCCGCGGCGATCTTCAGGAGGGTGTCGTTGCCGATGAAGAAGGCCATCGACAGGAGCATGGCCGCGATGCCGCGGCCGTTGGGCGAGAGGGAGCGCAACCGAAGGGTCCGGAGGGGCGGGGCCGAGCGCCCGCCCGGCGAGGGCTAACGGATGGCCGCCACGGGGGCAACCCGCCCCGGCGCCGGCCGGCTCAGCCGCCGGTCACGCTCATGTGACGCCCGACCGCCGGGCGGTTCGCCCGGTCGATGACGAAGTCGTGCCCCCGCGGCTTGCGGGCGATCGCCGCCTCGATCGCCTGCTCCAGGCGCTCGTTGCCCTCCGACTGACGCAACGGGGCGCGCAGGTCGGCGGCGTCCTCCTGGCCGAGGCACATGTAGAGGGTGCCGGTGCAGGTGACCCGGACCCGGTTGCAGCTTTCGCAGAAATTGTGGGTGAGCGGGGTGATGAAGCCGAGCTTGCCGCCGGTCTCCCGCACCCGCACGTAGCGGGCGGGCCCGCCGGTCCGCTCGGCGAGGTCGTCGAGGGTGTAGCGCTCGGACAGACGCGCCCGCACCGCGGAGAGCGGCAGGTACTGGTCGGCCCGGTGCGTCTCGATCTCGCCCAGCGGCATGACCTCGATCAGGGTCAGGTCCATGCCGCGGCCGTGGGCGAAGCCCATCAGGTCCTCGATCTCGTCCTCGTTGACGTCCTTCAGGGCGACGGCGTTGAGCTTGACGCGAAGGCCAGCCGCCTGGGCCGCCTCGAGCCCCTCCATCACCTTGCCGAGGTCTCCCCAGCGGGTGATGCGCCGGAACTTGGCCGGGTCGAGGGTGTCGACCGAGACGTTGACCCGGCGGACGCCGCAATCGGCGAGCTCCTGCGCGTAGCGGGCGAGCTGGGAGCCGTTGGTGGTGAGCGTCAGCTCCTCCAGGGCGCCGGTCTCGAGATGGCGGGACAGGGACCGGAAGAGGTTCATGATGTTGCGGCGCACGAGCGGCTCGCCGCCGGTGATGCGCAGCTTGCGCACGCCCTTCTGGACGAAGACCGAGCACAGCCGGTCGAGCTCCTCGAGGGTGAGGAGGTCGCGCTTCGGCAGGAAGGTCATGTCCTCCGCCATGCAGTACACGCAACGGAAGTCGCACCGATCCGTCACCGACACGCGCAGATACGTGATCGGACGCAGGAAGGGATCGACCAGAGGCCGCTCGACGGCGGGCAGGGACATGCGCCAGAAAGCTCCCGGGTTGCGAAAGGGCGATCTAGTCTACGAAGCGGCGGCCGGAAAGGCCATGCGGTGTTTTGCGGAGGCGATCGTGCGGGAAACGAGGCACTGGCCGACGGAAATCCGGCTCTCGGCCGACAAGCGCGCCCTGCGGGTCGCCTTCGAGGACGGCAGCACCTTCGAGCTTCCGGCGGAGTACCTGCGGGTGACGAGCCCCTCGGCGGAGGTGCAGGGCCACAGCCCGTCCGAGCGCAAGACCGTGCCCGGCAAGCGCGACGTCGCCATCGTCGGGGTCGAGCCGGTCGGCAACTACGCCGTCCGGCTCGTCTTCGACGACCTCCATTCGACCGGCATCTACGGCTGGGACTACCTCCACGAGCTCGGCGCCGAGCAGGCCGAGAAATGGGCCGACTACCTGGCCGCGCTGGACGCCAAGGGCCTTTCGCGGGACCCGGCGGGGAGGCGCTGAACCCCGCTCAGCGCGTCACGACCACGCGCGTGCCGACCCGGACCCGGCTGTAGAGATCGATCACGTCGTCGTTGGTCATGCGGAAGCAGCCGGACGAGACCGCCTGGCCGATGGTCTCGGGCTCGTTCGAGCCGTGGATGCGGTAGAGGCTCGAGCCGAGATAGAGGGCGCGGGCGCCGAGCGGATTGTCGAGGCCGCCCTTCATGTAGCGCGGCAGGTCGGGGCGGCGCTTCAGCATCTGCGCCGGCGGGCGCCAGTCGGGCCATTCCCGCTTCATCGACACGGCGGTGGTGCCGGCCCAGGTGAAGCCGACCCGGCCGACGCCGATGCCGTATTTCAGGGCCGTGCCGTCGCCCTGGACGAGGTAGAGCCGCCGCTCGGCCGTCGAGACCACGATCGTGCCGGGCGAATGGCCGCTCGGCGCCGCCACCACCGTGCGCGGGATCGGCGAGGCCTGCGGTTTCGCCGGCGCCTGGTCGAACAGGATCAGCGGCTGGCGGGTGAGCGGATCGATCTCGTAGGCCGCGGCGGCGCTGGCGGCGGCGGCGCAGGCGAGCCCGACGAGGGCACAGAACAGACGGCGCATGGGAGAGCTCTCAGGTCCGGTGGAACGATACGCGGGGACGCGATCGAGCAGCCCAAGCTGTGTAGATCGATTTCCTCGCGAAGCCGTAAACGGCCGAGCCGAGCCTAGAAGAAGCGTGGCCGCGGGAGGTGCGGGACCGCACCGGGCGGGGGTGGGTCCCCCCCGAAGCCTGCGTCCTTGACGAGCCCGGCGGCGCCTCCTAGGTACGTCGCGGAACGGGCGCGTAGCTCAGCGGGAGAGCATTCGCTTCACACGCGAAGGGTCACAGGTTCAATCCCTGTCGCGCCCACCATCCGTTTCCCTGGCATCTAGCGGCGCGAGGGCGACCCGTAGGGGTAGCAGCGGTCCCGGTCGAGTTCGAGGCGGACGTGCGCGGCGAGCGCGGCGATGGCCGGCCCGTGCTCCGGATAGGGATCGGCGTTGCGCCGGCCGACCACGATCGGCCGGAACCGCGGGTCCCGGTTCG
>DATLFZ010000002.1:0-2853 GCA_035540795.1 Beijerinckiaceae bacterium
GACGGGCACCGGGTACCCGGGCGGCGGAGCCTCGCGCGCGACGGCGCCGACCGCCCCGGCGGCCGGGACCGGCGGCGGCGCGCCGTCGACCACGAGCAGGTCGCCGTCGGCGGCCACGTCGCCACCGCCGGGGCGCACACCCCGCAGCACGGGCGACAGGTCGGCCCCCGGCGGGTGCACCTCGCAGCCGGCGAACGCCGGCATGTCGCGCAGGTCGGCGAGCGTGGGGTTGCGCACCGCCGGCTCGCCGTGGCGGGGGTCGAGGCGCAGGTCGCGAGTGGTCACCGGAGCAGGATGGGCCGCTCCGGTGGCGGAATCAAGGCGCTCACGGCGGGCGGGCGCCGGGTCTGGCCCTGGGGACAATGCGGCCGGGCGAGGTATTGTCTCGAGGGAGGGGTCCGGGTCCGCGCGAGGAGGGTACCCGGGCGCATGAATGGGGGCCGCTGAGGCACGTCCGCCGGTTTGTCCCTGTGGCCAAGGCCGGACGCCGAGCTTTGTACACACGTCGAACCGCCCGGGAGGAGGCGCCGCCTATCCTCCCTGAGGCCCCGTGCGCGACCGCCTGCCGCGGCCGCGCGGCAACCGAGGTGGGCCGGCGGGGCGCCGGTCATACGTCACCACCAGGAGGGACAGCGACTCGATGCCCAGAATCCGCACCGCGAACGTGGCGGCCGTCCAGTGGTCGGCCAACGGCAACGGCAACGGCAACGGACACCTCGTCTCCGCAGGCCCGCTGCCCGACGGCGGCCTGGAGTTCGGCGGCGACGTTTTCGGGCCCCAGGAGCAGCGGCGGCGGCTGCCGAAGGACGTCTACCGGGCCCTCCAGCGCACCGTGGAGAAGGGCGAGGCGCTCGACCCGTCGATCTCCGACGCCGTCGCGAGCGCGATGAAGGAGTGGGCCCTGGAGAACGGTGCCACGCACTACACGCACTGGTTCCAGCCGCTCACCAACTCCACCGCCGAGAAGCACGACTCCTTCTTCAACCCGATCGGCGACGGCACCACCCTCGCCACGTTCTCGGGCAAGGAATTGGTACGGGGCGAGCCCGACGCCTCCTCGTTCCCCACCGGCGGCATCCGCGCCACCTTCGAGGCGCGCGGCTACACCGCCTGGGACCCGACCTCGCCGGCCTTCCTGTCGCGCAACCCGAACGGCACCACGCTGTGCATCCCGACCGGGTTCACGTCGTGGACCGGGGAGGCGCTGGACCACAAGATCCCGCTCCTGCGCTCGATGGAGTCCCTGAACAAGGCCGCGCTGCGCGCGCTGCGCCTGTTCGGCGACGCGGCCACCACGCGCGTGACCACGACCATGGGGCCCGAGCAGGAGTACTTCCTGATCGACAAGAGCTTCTACTACCAGCGCCCCGACCTCATCAGCGCCGGCCGGACGCTCTTCGGCGCCAAGCCCCCCAAGGGCCACGAGCTCGACGACCACTACTTCGGCACGATCCCCGAGCGGGTGCTCGCGTACATGCTCGACGTCGAGAACCGGCTCATGCGGCTGGGGGTGCCGATCAAGACGCGGCACAACGAGGTCGCACCGGGCCAGTACGAGATCGCGCCGATGTTCGAGACGACCAACATCGGCTGCGATCACCAGCAGCTCCTGATGACGACGCTGCGCAACGTGGCGCCCAAGTACGGCCTGGTGTGCCTGCTGCATGAGAAGCCCTTCCAGGGCGTCAACGGCTCCGGCAAGCACAACAACTGGTCGATGGGCACGGACCTGGGCCAGAACCTCCTGGAGCCCGGCGACACGCCGCACGAGAACCTGCAGTTTCTGTTCTTCACGGCGGCCGTGATCAAGGCGGTCGACAAGCACCAGGGCCTGCTGCGGGCCTCCGTCGCCACGGCAGGCCAGGACCACCGCCTGGGCGCCAACGAGGCGCCGCCGGCGATCATCTCGATCTTCCTGGGCGACCAGCTCACGCGTGTGTTCGAGGGCTTCGCCAAGGGCGAGATCTACGTCTCGCCGGCCGGCGAGTTCATGGGGCTGGGGTCACCGGTGCTTCCGCAGCTGCCGCGCGACGCGGGCGACCGGAACCGCACGAGCCCGTTCGCCTTCACCGGCAACAAGTTCGAGTTCCGGGCGCTCGGCTCCAGCATGTCCCCGAGCTTCCCCAACACGGTGCTGAACACCATCGTGGCGGAGGCGATCGACTCGCTGTCGGAGGACCTGGAGGCCGCGGTCAACGGCGGCAAGGGCGTGGACGAGGCGGTCGCCGACATCGTTGGCGAGGCCTACGCGGCCAGCGCGCGCATCATCTTCAACGGAGACGGCTACTCCGACGAGTGGCACGCCGAGGCCGAGTCCCGGGGCCTTCTCAACCTGCGCACCACCCCGGACGCGCTGCCCCAGATCGTCGAGGAGCGGACCGAGACGACCTTCTCGAACTACGGGGTCCTGAACGGCCGGGAGCTGCACGCCCGCTTCGAGATCCTGCTGGAGCAGTACATCGCCCACGTCAACATCGAGGCCGAGACCGCGGCCGACATCGCGCGCACGATGCTGCTGCCCGCGGCGCTGCGCTACCTGGAGATCATCGACGACTCCGGCATCGAATCGCTCATGGACGACGTCAAGCCGCTGGTCGAGGAGTTCTGCGCGGCCGTCAAGCACCTCGCCGAGGTCAACGAGGTGCACCCGGACGGCGGGATGGAGGAGGCGCTCTACATGCGCGACACGGTCATCCCGGCGATGGCCGAGGTGCGCCGGATCGCCGACCGGCTGGAGCGGATCGTGGCCGACGACCTGTGGCCGCTGCCGAAGTACGCGGAGATCCTCTTCATCCGGTAGGCGGGCCGCCGGCCGGAGCCGGTCCGCGCATCACCCCCGCGAGGGGCCGCCCC
>DATLFZ010000003.1:0-3284 GCA_035540795.1 Beijerinckiaceae bacterium
ATCGCAGGCTTCGCCCATTCGGGGCTGGCCCGCGACATCGACCATACGCAGCCGCTTGAACACGCGGAGCGCGGCATCGGCCTCCTCGTTGGACCAGGGCAGCGCGGGAACGAGGGATTCGCCCGCGATGATACGGCGTTCCCAGTCCGGGACCGCCGTCGACCACTCAGGGGTCAAGACTTACCGCCGGCCACGACCTGGAACGGCTGCGGGCGGAGATCGTCCCCCCATTCGCTGCCGACACCGGCGTTCTTCGCCGCCTCCTTGGCGGCCTCCTTCTTCCCGAGCCTGGGCTGGCGCTTCGGTGCCGCGGGCGCCGCCGGCGCGGCGTCTCCGGCCTCGGTGCGGGCGATCGACGCCTCCGCCATGCCGGACGCCGTCATGCGCTCGAGGTGCTTCTGGGCCGAGACGTTGCCGCTGAAGGCCGAGTTGAACAGGCGCTCGATCACCGCGGCGCGCTGCTTGGCCGGACCGGTGCGGAGCTCGTCGGCGAAGTGCTTCCGGAGCGTCGGGTGCGACACGCCGATGGCCCGGGCGATGTCGTCGTGGCGCATGCCGCAGGCGACGTAGCGCTCGACCGCGATCCGCTGCTCGCTGGTCGCGACGAACTCGGGGCGGCCCGGGCCGGAGCGCAGGCCCGGCTTGCGCCGGCGCTTCGTCGCCTTGGCCTTCCGGGGCGCCTTGGTGGGCTTGGTCTGCTTGGTCGCCATCTCGGCGCTCTCTATCGGGCCAAGCGCCTGTCGCGCTCGGCGTGGGTCTTGCGGGTGTGGCAGGACGAGCAAAGTGCCCGCCCATTGGCGGGGTCGAGCGGCGCGCCGCCGTCCCGGATCTCGACGACGTGGTCCGCGTAGAGTTTCCCCCCGGCGCCGCAGTCCTCGCAGCGGTGCCCGGCCCTCTTCAGCACCTCGGCGCGCCATGCCTTGTGCGCCTGCGTGCCGTAGTGGGGGTCGGTTTCCTTCGGCCTGGGCTGGAGCCGGGCCGGGGCCAGCGGCCGCAGGCGCGGCCCTAGCGTGCGTAGCGGCGCCATAGGACCGCGAAGGGGCCGTCCGGCTCGCCGGCGTCGGTCAATTCCTGCTGCCGAGCCTCCTGGAACTCCCGCTCCTTCTCGATGGCACGGTAGTAGAGGTCGACGTACATCTGGGATGCAGCGGTCAGGAGGGCGCGCCGTTCGGTGCCGCGCCGAGCCCGCTTCGCCTGCTTGGCGGCTTCCTGCGCCCGGCGGAGCCACTTCATCGCCGAGCGGCCGTAGTGCCCGGTGATCACTTCGCCCTCTTGTCCTGATCGGGCTTCGGCCCGGTGCGTCCGCTGCGGGCGATCCGCTCCTTCACGGCACCATCGGCCTTGGACTGGGCCTGCGCCTTCTTCGCACTGGCGAGGCGAAGGGCGTTCGCGATGGCCGTGGTCAATGCAGCCCCCGCACCCCGTCGTAGTCGTCGAGGTTCCACATGAGGTCCCACTCGCCGTAGACGCCGGGGGTCATCGGGCGACGCAGTGGTACTTGAGGAAGCCCTTGACGAGCACCTTGCCGTCCGGGCAACCGCCGGCCGGGACCTCGCTGAACGCATACGCGAAGGCGAGGCAGAGGAGCACGACGGCTCCGAAGATGAGGAGGCCGTGGAACGTCATCGCGCGCTCGGTTTGGGGAGCGGCCGCGCCCGCTGGCGCTCGGCGGCGAGGTCCCGGACGTACCGGTAGCCGTCGACCACGACGACGTTCACGCGCCCGTTCCCTTGCCCGGGAGCGACACGCGCTCGCCGGTCCGGGGGTTGAGGACGGTCAGTGCACCGTCTCGCCGGGACGCGGCGGAGCCGGAGAGAGTCCCGCCGGTCGGGACGACGGCGGGAACAGGATCGAAACCGCGACCAGCCCGAGCGCGAACGCGCTCCAGAACAGGGACGTGTTCGGCGCTCCGCGCATCGGCGTCTCCGGGACGGTTCAGCATCAGCGGATTCCTGTGAGGGCGCTCGCCGCGATCATCCCGAGGGCGAACACGAAGCCGAGCGAGAACACGCCGAGGAGCACCCCGGGCACGGCTAGGGCCAGGAAGCGCTTCAGGGGCATGCGCGGCTGCTTTCGGAAGGAGGCGCCCGGCGCGGGAAGCCCATATCGGGCTCCTGTGCGGGTGATCAGGCCGACAGTGGCCGCGCCGGGCTCATGGGGCGCAGCGCCCCGCTACGCGAGACTGGGAAACGGGACCGCTGCGTCGAAGGGCCTCGATGCGGCAGGGCCGTTCCCCCGAGCCGTTGATCCGAAGAGCCGAACTGCCCGCGGTTGCCCGCGCGTCCCAAGCCACTCCCGGCGGCCAGCGCACCCACGCCCAGGTGTGCGCCCACTCCCGCCTCTCGCGAGGCGCCGCATCGAAGAAGAGACGACGCTGCACTCCCCTGGCAGGCGTCGAAGTCGTGTGGTTTCAAGAACTTAGCCCGGCTCAAGCCCCATCTGGGCGAGTCTTCGGGCGTGGCAGAGTGGCGTCGAAATCCGCGCGGAAGTCAATAGGCGTGATCTATGGAACCGGTGCGAAACATAGATGCAGCCGATGCGAACCGACTTGCCCCAGAACGACATTCCTTGCCTGTTTGCGACATTCTGTCGCTGCGGGACAAGTGCGTGGCGCGGGACGGGCCCAAGTCACGCATGATCCGGCCCACGACACGCTTGCGGCCACGCTCCCGCCGTGCACAATCTCGACGTGCGAGGTGATGGGGGAAACCATGAAAACGCTCGTCGCGGTCTGTGCCGCACTCGCACTCGCCGGCTGCAACAGCCTCTCTGTGCGGGAGGCCGCGCTGTCGAACCAGCAGCGGGTCGCCATGGTCTCGAGCCCGGGTGACGGAGTCTCCCCGCCCACGACGGTCGTGCTGGTGCAGGCCAGGGATGGGGAGTTCGTGCCGGTCTCGACCGGATTCGCGCAAGCACCGGTGACGGCGGTTCTCGCGGGGGCGGGCGCCGGCGTCGCGGTCGGGCTCGGGTCCTATGCGGCCGCCCGTGCGGCGCGCCCGGCGATCACGTCCGTCGTTCAGCAGGGCGCCTCGGCGCAGGGGGGCAGCGGCGGCAGCGGTGGCAGCGCATTCGGAGGAACAGCGACCGCCTCTGGTGGCACGAATACCGCGTTCGGCGGAACGGGCGGGAGCGGCGGTTCCTCGACCGCATTCGGGGGCGGCGGCGGCACGGCGTTCGGCGGATCGAGCACGGCATTCGGTGGCTCGGGCGGGACAGGCTTCGGTGGCACCGGGTTCGGCGGGTCGGCGACGGCGACCGGCGGGAGTAACACAGCCTTCGGCGGC
>DATLFZ010000004.1:0-5088 GCA_035540795.1 Beijerinckiaceae bacterium
CTGGTGGGGCTTCGATTTCTTCCCCTACGCCGCCGTGATGGTCCTGCTCGCCCCGGGCGCCCTCGCCTTCGCGCTCGGCTGGTTCGCCTTCCGCTCGCGGGTGACCGGGGTCTACCTGTCGATCATCACCCAGGCGATGACGTATGCCCTGCTCCTCGCCTTCTTCCGCAACGACATGGGTTTCGGGGGCAACAACGGGCTCACCGACTTCAAGACGATCCTGGGGTTCCCGGTCCAGGCGGCGCAGACCCGCGCGGCGCTGTTCGCCCTGTCGGCGCTCGCGGTGGCGGGCGGGTTCGTGATCGCGAGCGCCATCGTGCGCTCCAAGTTCGGCAAGGTGCTGGTCTCGATCCGCGACGCGGAGGCGCGCACCCGGTTCCTCGGCTACCGGGTCGAGCGCTACAAGCTGTTCGTCTTCGTGGTCTCGGCCATGATGGCCGGCGTCGCCGGCGCGCTCTACGTGCCGCAGGTCGGCATCATCAACCCGTCCGAATTCGCCCCGGCGAACTCCATCGAGGCCGTGATCTGGGTGGCGGTCGGCGGGCGCGGCACCCTCACCGGGGCGGCCCTCGGGGCGGTGCTCGTGAGCGCGGCGAAGAGCTGGTTCACCGGTGCCCTGCCCGAGCTGTGGCTCTTCGCCCTCGGCGGCCTCTTCGTCGCCGTCACCCTGTTCCTCCCGAAGGGCATCGTCGGCACGGCCCAGGAGCTCCTCAGCCGACCGCGGCGGCCGCGCGAGCCGGCACCCTCTCCCGCCCCCGTCCCAGCGGAGTGACCATGAAGACCACCCGCGCGCTCCTCTATCTCGACGGCGTCTCCGTCTCCTTCGACGGCTTCCGCGCCCTCAACAACCTCGCCCTGCTGGTCGAGCCCGGGGAGATGCGGGCCATCATCGGCCCGAACGGCGCCGGCAAGACCACCATGATGGACGTGATCACCGGCAAGACCCGGCCCGACACGGGCACCGTGGTGTTCGACGGCGCCCACGACCTCACCCGCCTCGACGAGGCGGCGATCGCGACGCTGGGCATCGGCCGCAAGTTCCAGAAGCCGACCGTGTTCGAGAGCCACACGGTGTTCGACAACCTCCTCCTCGCCCTGAAGGGCGAGCGGGGCGTGTTCGCGACCCTGTTCGAGCGGCTCACGGGCGCGGATCGCGACCGCATCGAGGAGATTCTCGCGATCGTGAAGCTCGCCGAGCGGCGGGACGAGCTCGCCGCCAATCTCAGCCACGGCCAGAAGCAATGGCTCGAGATCGGCATGCTGCTGGCGCAGGACCCGGCGCTCCTCCTCGTCGACGAGCCGGCGGCCGGCATGACCGACGCGGAGACCGCCGAGACCGCGGCGCTCCTGCGCCGCATCGCCGAGACCCATTCTGTCATCGTGGTCGAGCACGACATGACCTTCGTGCGCGACCTCGGCGTGAAGGTCACCGTCCTGCACGAGGGCTCGGTCCTGGCCGAGGGCTCCCTCGACCAGGTCAGCGCCAACGAGCGCGTCGTCGAAGTCTATCTGGGGCGCTGACATGCTCGCCGTCGAAGGCATCGACCTGCATTACGGCGCCGCCCGGGCCCTGCGCGGCGTCTCCGTCGCCGCCGAACCGGGCAGGATCACCTGCGTCATGGGCCGCAACGGCGTCGGCAAGACCTCGCTCATGCGCGCCATCACCGGCCACCAGCGCCCCTCGCGGGGACGCATCCGCTGGAAGGGCGACGACATCACCGCGGCGCCGCCGTTCGAGCGGGCCCGGCGGGGCATCGCCTTCGTGCCGCAGGGGCGGGAGATCTTCCCCCTGCTCACGGTCGAGGAGAACCTGCGCACCGGCTTCGCGCCCCTGCCGCGGGCGCGGCGCACGATCCCCGACGACGTGTTCTCGCTGTTCCCGGTGCTCGCCGACATGCTGCGCCGGCGCGGCGGCGACCTCTCCGGCGGCCAGCAGCAGCAGCTCGCCATCGCCCGCGCGCTGGTGATGCGCCCGCAGCTCCTCGTCCTCGACGAGCCGACCGAGGGCATCCAGCCTTCGATCATCAAGGACATCGGCCGGGCGATCCGCTACCTTCGCCAGGGCGGGGAGATGGCGATCGTGCTCGTCGAGCAGTACTTCGATTTCGCGCGCGAGCTCGCCGATTCCGTCGTGGTGATGGACCGGGGCGAGGTGGTGTTCCAGGGCGGCCCGCAGGACCTCGAGCGCGACGATGTTCGCCGCCACCTCACGGTCTGAGCCGCAGCGCAGCCGCGGCGCGCTCCGCCTCGGCTTCGAGCGGCTCGACGGGCGCACGCGCCTCGCCCGCCGCTACGAGGAGGGCTGCGCCAAGGTGCGCCTGCCCCGCGGCAGCGCCGATGCGATCCTCATCAACACCGCCGGCGGCCTGACCGGGGGCGACCGGCTCTCGATCGAGGCGGCGGCGGGGGCGGGGGCGAGCGGCCTCCTCACGAGCCAGGCCTGCGAGCGCGTCTACCGCGCCGCGGAGGGTGAGGCCGCCGTCGCCATCCGCCTCTCCGTCGCACCCGGCGCCCGGCTCGACTGGGTGCCGCAGGAGACGATCCTGTTCGACCGCGGCCGCCTCGTCCGCACCCTCGAGGCGGACCTCACCGGCGACGCGGCGCTCCTCGTCTGCGAGGCGGTGATCTTCGGGCGCCACGCCATGGGCGAAACCGTCGCGAGCGGCTTCCTGCACGATTGCTGGCGGGTGCGCCGGGACGGCCGCCTCGTCCTCGCCGAGGATTTTCGGCTGGACGGCGCGATCGCCTCGAGGCTCGCCCGTCCCGCCGTTCTCGGCGGCGGCGCCGCCTGCGCCACCCTCGCGCTGCTCGCGCCCGACGCGGAGCGCCACCTCGGCGCCGTCCGTGAAGCGGTCGAGCCTCTCGGGGCCGCGAGCGCCTGGGACCAGAAGCTCGTGGCCCGCGTGGTCGCGCCGGACGGGCTTGCCCTGCGCCGGGTTCTGTCGCCTCTTCTTACCATCCTTCTCGGACGCCCCCTGCCGCGGGTCTGGACCCTATGAACCTCACGCCCCGGGAAAAGGACAAGCTGCTGATCGCCATGGCGGCGATGGTCGCGCGCCGGCGCCTCGAACGCGGCCTGCGCCTCAACTACCCGGAGGCGGTCGCGCTCATCGCCGACTTCGTCGTCGAGGGCGCCCGCGACGGCCGCAGCGTCGCCGAGCTCATGGAGGCGGGCGCCCACGTCCTCACCCGCGACCAGGTCATGGAGGGCATCCCCGAGATGATCCACGACGTCCAGGTCGAGGCCACCTTCCCCGACGGGGTCAAGCTCGTCACCGTCCACGATCCGATCCGCTGAGGTCCTTATGCGCTCCCTCCTCGCCGCCGCCCTGATCCTCGCCGCCGCGCCGGCGCTCGCCCATGGCGGCCCGCCGCACGTCCACGGCGCCTTCGCGAGCGGGCTGCTGCACCCGTTCGGCGGCCTCGACCACGTCCTGGCTATGGTCGCCGTGGGCCTGTGGGCGGCGCTCGCCGGCGGGCGCGCCCTGTGGCTGTTCCCGGCCGCCTTCCTCGGCGGGCTTCTCGCCGGCGGGATCCTGGGCATGGCGGGCTCCAGCCTGCCCCTCGTCGAGCCGGGGATCCTGGCCTCGATCGTCGTCCTCGGCGCCGCGATCGCCTTCGCGCTCCGGGCGCCGCTGCCGGCGGCGCTCGCCCTGATCGCCGCCTTCGGCGTGCTGCACGGCCACGCGCACGGGGCCGAGATGCCGAGCCTCGGGGCGCCGGTACCCTACGCGGCCGGCTTCATCCTCGCCACCGCCGCTCTGCACGGGCTCGGCCTCGGCGCCGGCCGGCTCGCGCTCGCGCTCGACCGGCCGCTCCTCCTGCGCGGCGCCGGCGCCCTGACCGGCCTCGCCGGCCTGGCGATGGTGCTGGCATGATCCCCGGGGAAATCCTCGCCGCCGAGGGCGAGATCGAGCTCAACGCCGGCCGCCCGACCCTGACGCTGGAAGTCGCCAACCGCGGCGACCGGCCGGTCCAGGTCGGCTCCCACTACCACTTCGCCGAGGTGAACCCGGCGCTCGCCTTCGACCGCGCCGCCGCCCGCGGCCTGCGCCTCGACATCCCCGCCGGCAGCGCGGTCCGCTTCGAACCCGGCCAGACCCGGGAGGTCACGCTGGTCCCGATCGCCGGCGGACGGCGGGTCTTCGGGTTCCGCGGCGAGGTGATGGGGGACTTGTGACCGGCGAGAGGAAGGGCACATCGTGGCAGCTTTCCCGCTCTTAAGGAGGGGCTCGTGGTCCACTACGAAGCCAGAATGAGGTCCAAGGGTCAGATCACGGTACCAGTGGCGGTGCGCGAATTCTTCGAACTGAGGGCCGGGGACCTCGTCGACTTCTACCTCGACGAGCAAACACGAACGGTCGAGATCGTCGCCCGCAACAAGCCTGTCACCGCGTTGTTCGGCATCTTGAACCAGGATGTCGACCTCGGGACCGGACCTCTCACGCAGAACGCCCTCGACGGAGCGATTGCCGACCACCTCGCGGAGGACGACGACCGGATCGCCCGTACCACGCGAAGCGCCCGGGTTGGCCGCAAGGGCCGGAACGCCGCGAAATGATCCGGCTCGACACCATTTCCATCCAAGCCCCCTGCCGCGACCCTCGCGCACCGCCGCGCGCCACCCCGCCTTCACGCTCCTGACCTGAGGTCCCGCCATGCCCGCCCGCATGTCCCGCGCCGCCTACGCGGCCATGTTCGGCCCGACGGTCGGCGACCGGGTGCGCCTCGCCGACACCGAGCTCTTCGTCGAGGTCGAGAAGGACTTCACCACCTACGGCGAGGAGGTGAAGTTCGGCGGCGGCAAGGTGATCCGGGACGGGATGGGCCAGGGCCAGGCCACCCGCGCCGAGGGGGCCGTGGACACGGTGATCACCAACGCTCTCATCGTCGACCATTGGGGGATCGTGAAGGCGGACGTGGGCCTCAAGGACGAGCGCATCGCGGCCATCGGCAAGGCCGGCAACCCGGACACGCAGCCCGGCGTCGACATCGTCGTCGGACCGGGCACCGAGGCGATCGCCGGGGAGGGCAAGATCCTCACCGCCGGCGGCATGGACGCGCATATCCACTACATCTGCCCGCAGC
>DATLFZ010000005.1:0-4245 GCA_035540795.1 Beijerinckiaceae bacterium
TCGCGGGCGGCGGCGAAATGGTCCTCGTCCACCTTCAGCGTGCTGCGGCCGACCGGGCCCCAGCCGAACTTGGCGGCGGTGAAGCCGTCGCGGATCGCCTTGCGGCCGCGCTCCAGCGTCTCCTGCGGCGTGTCGCCGAACAGGACGGAGGCGTAGGGCACCTTCTTGTGGCTCGCGGCGTAGCCGAGCATGCGCCAGACCGGCTCGCCGCGTGCCTTGCCGAGGAGGTCCCACAAGGCCATCTCGACGCCCGACCAGGTGTGCGCCGCCTGGAGCAGGTCCATGCTGTTGTAGGCGACCTCGGCCGCCATGGCGGCGATGTCCTGCGGGCCCTCGAGGGTCCGGCCGAGCACCGAGGCCGAGACCGGCAGGCAGACCCCGTGCGACTTCGGCGTCACGAAGGCGGCGATGGAGACCAGCGGCGAGGCCTCGCATTCGCCCCAGCCGACGTGGCCGCCCGCGGCGACCCGGACGAGCAGCGCGTCCTGGCTGCCGTCGGCCTCCATCGTGATCTCCGGCATGGCGAGGTAGAAGAAATCGACGGCCTCGATCTTCATGCGGCGCGGCTCCTGGCGGCGGGGCGGGTGTAGAGGACGGGTTTCGGCTCGAACGTCACGCCCTCGTCGAGGGGGAAGATCGGCCGGGCGCAGATGGTGTGGCCGAGGCTCTTGAGGTCGGCGGAGGTGGAGCCGGGCGCGTCGATGTTGAAGTTCTTCTCGACCCAGGCGTCGTACATGTGGTGCTCGGTATGCGGGCACTTGACCACGACGAGGTCGAAATCCCGCGGGTCGAGCCCGTTGGCGTAGTACATCGCCCGGTCGATGAGGCCGACGGAGCGGCTCATCACCACCACGGTGAAGTTGTCGAACGTGAGCACCGCCGTCGGGCCGGCCCGGACCGGGATCTTCATCGTCTCGTAGCGGGCGGTGCCGTCGGAGAGGAGTTTTACCGTCGCACGCACCCGCATCGGGCGGAAGCGCTTGTCGATGGTGCCGCCGAGATCGACCTCGATCGTCGCGCCCACGCCCGCCTCGTGCGCGGCCTTCGCCGCCGGGGCGTCGACGATCTGGGCCAGCACGCTTTTCGGATAGCCCGCTTCGCGCAGGGCCGCGACGATGGCGTTGGAATCGCCGCTCGCGCCCGAGGAGGTGGCGTCGGCGGCGTCGGTGAAGGCGACCGGCCCCTCGATCGTCTTCGCCTGGGCGATGGCCCGGTCGAGCGGGATCAGCTTGCCCTGCATGCGGAAGCGCTGCGGCCAGAATTCCTGCGCGAGGCGGACCGCCTCGGCCTTCGCCGTCGCCTCGTCCCCGTCGGTGATGACGATGGTCTGGCTGCACAGCTCCGGCACGTCGGTGAAGGGGTTGCCGATCATGATGCCGGCGGCGAGGGCGGTGCCGTCGCGCTCGATGCGCTGGCATTCGCGGATGAGGTCGCCGTAGCAGCCGATCTTGGTGACGAGCTCGTCGCCGCGCACCAGCGCCGGCATCACCACCCGGGAGATCACCGGGCGGATGTCCTCTTCCAGGAGCCGCATCAGGAGCTTCGCCGCCCGGATGCCCGTGTCGGCGAAGTCCACGTGCGGATAGGTGTGGTAGATCGCGAGCCCGTCGATCTGGCGCAGCATGCGGTCGGTCAGGATGCCGTGCAGGTCGAGGGAGACGACGAGGGGCACGTCCGGCCCGGCCATCCGCCGGATCTCCGCCAGCAGGTGGCCCTCCGGGTCGAGCTCGCCCTCGGCGCCCATCGCCCCGTGAAGGGAGACATAGATGCCGTCGACCGCCCGGACCTGCGGCTCGACCCCCTCCAGGAATTCCCGGGACAGGCGCGCCCAGCCCTCGGCCGAGAGGATGCCGGCGCTGCCCGCGCGGGCCGCGTAGGTCGGCGCGACCGTGGCGCCGCGGCTCCCGAAGACCGACAGCGCCCCGCCGATCGCGGTGTTGAGCCCGCGCTGGTCGTAGAGCCCCTCGCCGCGGCTGACCCGGAAGTTCTCGTATTGCGAGGGCAGGGGATTGAAGGAGGAGATCTCCTGCATGCACTCGGCGATCAGGATCTTGGGCATAGGCGCGCTCCGGGATCAGGCGAAGTCGGTCACGACGACGGCGACCGGGTCGCCGGCGGACACGTAGCCGGGGCCGCGGGTCGACCACAGCTCGCCCGAGCGGCCGAAGCGGATCGTGACCGGATCGCGGAAGGGGTCGTCGTGGGAATAGATGGCGCCGGCGGGCGCGCCCTTCTCCACCCTGGCGCCGAGGCCGTGGAAGGGCCGGTAGATGCCGCCGACCGGGGCGAAGGCGTAGGCGTCGTAGTCCGGCACCGTCATCAGGCGGGTCGGGGAGGGCGCGACCTCTCCGTCCATCATCCCGTAGTGGATCAGCGTGTTGCGCAGGCCGCGCGCGGTCGCCTCGACGCCGGGGATCGACACCCGGGCGACGCCGCCGAGCTCGCTCGAGATCGCTGTGACCCCGAGCCGCTCGCAGGTCGACATGAAGGTGTAGGTCGCGTCCACCTCGTGCACGACGACGTGGTAGGGCGCGCCGAATGCCTGCGCGAGCCGGACGGTCTCGGCCTGCTTCTCCTTGTCGTCGAGCACGTGCGAGGTGGTCGAGACCACGAAGTCCATGCCGAGCCCGCCGGAATGCAGGTCGAGATTGGCGTCGGTGATCGGCAGGAGCACGTTCGTGACGTAGTGGGCGAGGATGTCGGCGAAGGTGCCGTCGGGCCGCCCCGGGAAGCAGCGGTTGAGGTCCTTGCCGTCGACCGGCGAGGTGCGCCGGCCGGCCTTCGCGGCCGGGAAATGCAGGGCCGGAATCACGATCACGCGGCCGCGGATCGCCTTCGGGTCGAGGTCGCGGGCCAGATCCATCAGGGCCAGCACGCCCTCGTACTCGTCGCCGTGGGTGCCGCCGGTGAGGAGCAGGGTGGGGCCCTCGCCGTTGCGCACGACGCAGATCGGGATCTGCACCACGCCCCAGCCGGAATCGTCGCGCACCTGCGGCACGCGCAGGATGCCGACCTGCTTGCCTTCCCGCTCGTAGTCGACGCTCGAGAAGACCCGGGTCTTCACGGGGGCGCGTTCGGCCATGGAAAGATCCTCTCAGCCCGCCGCGAGGGCGTCGTCGTAGTCGTTCATCACCACCGCGACCACGTCGCCGCGCTGCACGCGGCCGGGGCCGGAGGCCATCCACAGCACGCCCGAGCGGCGGTAGCGCACCTCGATGGGCGCCCGGTCGACGTCCTCGACGAAGTGGAGGAAGCCGGCGAGGTCGCCCTCCCGCACGTCCTCGCCGGCGAGGTGGCGCGGCTCGAACAGGCCGCCGGCCGGGGCGAAGGAATAGCAGCCCTGGTCGCGGACCATCATGTGCCGGGTGCCGGGGCTGCCGTCCCGCTGGACCGTGTCCGGCTTCCCCTCGAGCACGCCGAAGTGCTTGAGCACGTTGCGGATGCCGCGCTCGCCGATGCGCACGCCCTCTACATGGACCCGACCCCAGCCCCCGAGCTCGGTCCCGAGCGAGAGGATGCCGCGCCGCTCGACCGAGGAGGTGAGGGTGGCGCCTTCGTCGACGCCCCAGAAGACGACGTTGAAGGGCGCCCCGAAGGCCGCCGCCGCGTCCATCGTCCGCCGCCGGGCGGCGGGGTCGGGCAGGTAGTGCATGTTGGTCGACAGCGCCGATTCCATGGAGTGCCCGGCGGTGTGCAGGTCGACCGACACGTCGACGAGGGGCAGAAGGACCGAATCCACGAAATGCGCCAGCATCTCCGAGAAGGTGCCGCGCGGGTTGCCCGGAAAACAGCGGTTCATGTCCCGGTCGTCGACGGGCGACAGGCGGGTGTCGTTGAGGACGGCAGGGATGTTCAGCGCCGGGATCAGGATCACCCGGCCCTGCACCCGGGCGGGGTCGAGTTCGCGGCCGAGGCGCGAGACGGCGATCTGGCCCTCGTACTCGTCCCCGTGCACGCCGCCCGTGAGAAGGATCGTCGGGCCGCTGCCGTTCTTCACCACCACGATCGGTATTTCGACCGTGCCCCAACCGGAGGTGTTGCGCGACAGCGGCGCCCTCAGGTATCCGGCCTGCCGTCCCCCGCGCTCGAAATCGAGGTCGCAGCGGATTCGGCTGCCGCCGGTGCTCGTCATGGGCGCCCCCGAACCCTTGTCCCAGGCTTTGCTGTATGATTGTATACGATCTCCAGCCCGTCAAGCGTCCGCGGACGGGCTCCGCTCGAGAGGCCAGCCGACCCTTGCCCCGT
>DATLFZ010000006.1:0-7608 GCA_035540795.1 Beijerinckiaceae bacterium
AGGATCTCGGGCACGCCCCGGGCGGTGAGACCGCCGACCCGCTCGCGCATGGCGCCGAGCGCCGCGGTGCCCAAAGCCGCCGGCAACGCGTCCTCCACCGCCCGGATGCCGGCCCGGTAGAGGCCGACGATGCCGTCGAGGGGCTCGCGCAGATCCACGTTGCGGATGAACCAGACGATCCGGCTCATCAGGAGGTCCTGCAGCTCGCCGTAGAGGCGCAGCTGGAGCGCCCCCGGCACCGTGTCGTCGAGGGCGTCGACGCCGGCGTTGAGCTCGACGAGGCCGAAAGAGTCGCGGGTCGCCGCGTAGGCGGCGGCGATGGTGGGGGCGTCGGCGCCGGTCTCGTCGACGAGGCGGCGCACGATGGTCGGCCCGCCCCGGTTGACGATGGCGTTCGAAAGCTGCGTCGCGATGATCTCCCGCCGCAGCCGGTGGCCGGCGATGGCGTCGGGGAAGCGGGACCGCATCTCGCCGGGGAAGTAGCGCTCGAGCTCCCGCGACAGGTAGGGGTCGTCGGGAACCTTGCTCTCCAGGAGCTCGTCGTAGAGGGACAGTTTGGCGTAGGCGAGGAGCACGGCGAGCTCGGGGCGGGTCAGCGCCTCGCCGCGGGCGGCGCGCTCGTTCAGCACGGCGTCCTCGGGCAGGAATTCGAGCTCCCGGTCGAGGCGGGCCTCCTGTTCCAGGGCGCGCATCAGGCGCTGGGCGAAGCCGACCTCGGCGACGCCGCGCCGCTCGGAGAGCGAGATCGCGAGCGTCTGCAGGTAGTTGTTGCGCAGGACGAGGCGGCCGACCTCGTCGGTCATCTGCGCCAGCAGCAGATTGCGCTCCTCCTCGCGCAGGCGCCCGTCGGCGCAGGGCGTCTTCAGCGCGATCTTGATGTTGACCTCCACGTCGGAGGTGTTGACCCCGGCGGAGTTGTCGATGGCGTCGGTGTTGAGGCGGACG
This sequence comes from Beijerinckiaceae bacterium, assembly GCA_035540795.1. Classification (GTDB taxonomy): domain Bacteria; phylum Pseudomonadota; class Alphaproteobacteria; order Rhizobiales; family Beijerinckiaceae; genus JAJKJG01. Next base: position 946 of record DATLFZ010000006.1, read on the forward strand.
CCGCGGAGCGCCGCCTCGATGCGGCCGAGCTGGGTCGCCCCGAGATTGGCCCCCTCCCCCATCGCCTTCGCCCGCACCTGCGCCCCGGTGATCCGGATGGCGTCGTTCGCCCGGTCGCCCACCTCCTCGTCGGTCTCGGTGGAGGCGCGGACATAGGTGCCGATGCCGCCGAACCAGAGGAGGTCGACCGGGGCCTTGAGGATGGCGTTCATCACCTCGGCGGGCGTCGCCTCGTCCTTGTCGAGGCCGAGGACGGCGCGGACCTGCGGCGACAGAGGGATCGCCTTGGCCGAACGGGAGAAGACGCCGCCGCCCTCCGAGATCAGCGCCCGGTCGTAGTCCTGCCAGCTCGAGCGCGGCAGCTCGAACAGGCGCTTGCGCTCGGTCCAGGCGCAGCCCGCATCCGGGTCCGGATCGAGGAAGATGTCCCGGTGGTCGAAGGCGGCGACGAGGCGGATCTGCTGCGACAGCAGCATGCCGTTGCCGAACACGTCGCCCGACATGTCGCCGACGCCGGCCACCGTGAAGGGCTGGCGCTGGATGTCGACGTCCATCTCGCGGAAATGGCGCCGCACCGCCTCCCAGGCGCCGCGCGCGGTGATGCCCATGGCCTTATGGTCGTAGCCCTGGCTGCCGCCCGAGGCGAAGGCGTCGCCGAGCCAGTGGCCTTTCTCGAGCGACAGGGCGTTCGCGACGTCGGAGAAGGTCGCCGTGCCCTTGTCGGCGGCGACGACGAGGTAGGGGTCGTCGCCGTCGTGGCGCACCGTGTCGGCGGGCGGCACGATGTCGGCGCCGTCGATGTTGTCGGTGAGTTCGAGGAGCGTGCGCACGAAGATGCGGTAGCTCTCGGTTCCTTCCGCGAGCCAGGCCTGCCGGTCGGACGGCGACGGCAGGCGCTTCGGCACGAAGCCGCCCTTCGCGCCGACCGGGACGATGACCGCGTTCTTGACCTGCTGCGCCTTGACGAGGCCGAGCACCTCGGTGCGGAAATCCTGCGGCCGGTCGGACCAGCGCAGGCCCCCGCGGGCGACCTTGCCGAAGCGCAGGTGCACGCCCTCGACCCGGGGCGAATAGACGAAAATCTCGTAGAGCGGCTTCGGCGCCGGCAGGCCCTCGACCCGGGCGCATTCGAACTTGAAGGCGATGGTCTGCCGCGGCAGCCCGTTCTCGGCGACCTGGAAGAAGTTCGTCCGTACCGCCGCCTCGACCAGATTCACGAAGCGGCGCAGGATGCGGTCGTCGTCGAGGCTCTCGACGGCGACGAGGGCGTCCTCGATCCCGGCCCGGATCGGGGCGGGATCGCGCTTCGGCCGGCGCGGATCGAAGCGCTCGTAGAACAGCGCCACGACGGCCGAGGCGATGCGCGGGTGGCGGGCCAGCGTCGCGGCGATGTAGTCCTGGCCGTACGGGATGCGGATCTGGCGCAGGTAGTGTCCGAGCGCCCGCACCATGGCGACGTCGCGCCAGCCGAGCCCGGCCTCGACCACGAGCCGGTTGAAGCCGTCCGATTCGGCGAGGTCGCGGAAGAGCGCGAGCAGCGCCGCCTCGACCGGGCCCTCGATCGCGCCGATGTCGATGTCGCCGCCGGCGCCGCGCTCGAGCGCCATGTCGTGCAGCCAGACCCGTTCCTCGTCGGAGGCGCCCGCCGCCTGAATGCGGTAGGTGCGCTCGTTGATGACCCGGAAGGCGAGGTTCTCGAGCAGGGGCACGCGGTACGACAGCGGCAGCGAGGCGCCGCGGGAGAACACCTTCAGGTTCACCCGGGTCGGCGGATCGCCCTCCCGCCGGTAGAGGTTCACGGCCCGGGGGCGCTGCGCCGAGAGCCGTTCGAGGACGGTGAGGTCCTCGATCGCCTGCGGGGCGCCGAACGCCTCCCGGTAGGCCGCGGTGAAGGCGTTCGCCCAGCGCGCCCCGAGCGCCCGGGCGCGGGGGCCCTCGAAGGTTTCGACGAGGGCCTCGCGCAAGGAATCGCTCCAGGTCCGGGCGATGTCGGCGATGCCGCGTTCGAGCTCGGCCTCCGGGATCGCCGGCGTGCGGCCCTCGTTGCGGCCGATGATGTAGTGCGTGCGGGCGAGCGGCCCTTCCGGGTAGGTCGGGTAGGCCGCCGACATGCGGCCGTCGTAGACCGCCGCGAGGTACTCGCCGACGCGGCGCCGGATGCCGGCGTCGTAGCGGTCCTTGGGGATGAACACGAGGAGCGACACGAACCGGTCGAACTCGTCGACCCGGGCCAGCGCCCGCACCCGCGGCCGCTCGGACAGGCTCATGATGGCGAGCGCGAAGCGGTAGAGGGTCTCCTCGTCGATCTGGAAGAGCTCGTCCCGGGGATAGTTCTCGAGGACGTTGAGGAGCGCGCGCCCGGCGTGGCTCGCCGGATCGAACCCGGCCCGGGCGGAGACCTTGCGCACCTTCTCGCGCAGATACGGCACCTCGGCGGTGGTGTTGGTGTAGGCGCTCGCCGTGAACAGGCCGACGATGCGCACCTCGCCCTCGAGTTCCCCGTCGGGCGAGAACATCTTGATGCCCACGTAGTCGAGGTGGACGCGCCGGTGCACCCGCGACTTCACGTTGGCCTTGGTGATGATGAGCGCGAGGGGCCGCTCCATGAAGGCGCGGATCTCCGGCGTCATCACGACGAGCTCGCGGCCGCGGCGCAGGACCCGCACCGCCGGGTCGCGCATCATGCCGAGCCCGCTTCCCTCGACCGGATCGGCGGCGGCCGCGTCGGCGAAGCGATACTCGCGCACGCCGAGGAAGGTGAAGTTGTCGGCGGCCATCCAGTCGAGGAAGGCGACGGCCTCGCGGACCTCGTCCGCCGGCAGGGGCGGCGGGTTCGAGCGGTAGGCGTGGACGATCTCGGCGACCCGCCCGCGCATGGCGGGCCAGTCCCGCACCGCCACCGCCACGTCGGCGTAGACCTTGCCGAGCTCCTCGACGAGGCGCCGGCGGGCCTCCGCGTCGTCGATCCGGTCGAGGTGGATGTGGATGAAGCTCTCGCGCCGCGCGCCCACCGTCGGGGCGCCGGTCGCCTCGCCGACGAGGCGCACGAGGGCGCCCGTCGGGTCGCGCTGCACGGCCAGGATCGGGTGCGCCACGAGCATCGGCTCGTAGCCCTGGTCGACGAGCTCGGCGAGCGTCGAGTCGACGAGGAACGGCATGTTGTCGTTGACGACCTCGAGGACGGTGATCTCGCGCATGCGGCCGCGGCGCTCGACCTGCTGGTCGGTGAGGCGCAGGGCGACGCCGCTGCGCGGGGCCGACAGGTGTTCGAAGGCGGCGGCGGCGAGCTCGGCCAGGGCCTGCGCCGCATAGGGCTCGACGTCCTCGGGCGGCAGGCGGCCGAACAGGTGGCGGGCGAATTCCGCCGGCGCCGGCGAGCCGAGGCGGGCGAGCCGGGCGGTCGCCTCCTCGATGCGGTCGTGGTCCGCCCTGAGCTCGGCACGCATGGCGATCCCTCCGTCCGGCCAGGGTTCGCATGCCGGGCCGCCGAGCGCAACGGGCGGGCCGGAGCCGGCGCCGGCACGTCCCGGCTTGTGCTCGGGCCCGCGGGCATGCCCTAATCGAGGGGTCATGCGGCGCTCCCGAGCTTCCCTCCAGACCCCGACCCGGCCGGCGACCGGCCGCCGCGCGCGGCCGCCCGCGGGAGCCTCCTGAGTGCTCGCCTACATCGTCCGCCGGCTGCTCTCCACGGTGCTCGTCATGGGCATCGTCGGGGTGTTCGTGTTCCTCCTGCTGCATCTCTCGCCCGGCGATCCGGCGGCGATCATCGCCGGCGACAACGCCACCCCGGAGAGCATCGCCGCGATCCGCCAGCGGCTCGGGCTCGAGGACCCGCTGCCGGTGCAGTTCCTGCGCTGGGCGACGGCGGTCCTGCAGGGCGACCTCGGCATCTCGATCTTCTCCAACGAGCCCGTCCTCAAGCTCATCGGCGAGCGCATCGAGCCGACCGTCTCGCTGGCCGCGACGACCCTCGTCGTCGCCGTCACGCTCGCCGTCACCTTCGGCGTGCTCGCCGCCTGGCGGGCCGGCAGCTGGATCGACCGGTCGCTGATGGTCGTGTCCGTGCTCGGATTCTCGGTGCCGGTCTTCGTCGTCGGGTACCTGTTGATCTACGTGTTCTCGATCCAGCTGCGCTGGCTGCCGGTACAGGGCTACGCCCCCATCGCCGAGGGTCTCTGGCCCTGGTTCGAGCGCCTGATCCTGCCCTCGATCGCGCTCGGCCTCGCCTACGTGGCGCTGATCGCCCGCATCACCCGCACGGCGATGCTCGACGTGCTCGCCGAGGACTACATCCGCACCGCCAAGGCGAAGGGCGTGGCGACCGCGCCGATGCTGCTCAAGCACGCGCTCAAGAACGCCGGCATCCCGATCGTCACCGTCATCGGCATCGGCGTCGCGCTCCTCATCGGCGGCGTCGTCATCACCGAGACGGTGTTCAACATCCCCGGCGTCGGCCGCCTCGTGGTCGACGCCATCTCGAAGCGCGACTACCCGATCATCCAGGGGGTCATCCTGCTCTTCTCCGGCGTGTACGTGGTCATCAACCTGCTGGTCGACCTCTCCTACACGGTGCTCGACCCGAGGATCCGCTATTGAACCCGGTCGCCGTCGCCGCGCCGGTCGAAGCGGCAGCGCCTCCCGCGGGACGCGGCGGCGCCCGGCGCTTCGTGCGCCGCAACCCGACCCTCACCGCCGGCGCGGTCATCCTGGTCCTCGTCGCGGCGACCTCCGCGGCGGCGCCGCTCTTCGCCGGCGACCCCGTGTCGATGGTCCCGGCCCGGCGCCTGCTGCCGCCCTCCGCTGAGCACTGGCTCGGCACCGACCATCTCGGCCGGGACATCTTCGCCCGCACCGTCTACGGCGCCCGGGTCTCGCTCTTCGTCGGCCTCGCCGTCGCCCTGTTCTCGATCGCCCTCGGCCTCCTCGTCGGCCTCCTCGCCGGCTATTTCCGCAAGGTCGACGCGGTCGTCATGCGCCTGATGGACGGACTCATGTCGATCCCGGCGATCCTCCTCGCCATCGCCCTCGTGGCGCTGACGCGGGCGAGCATCGCCACGGTGATCGTCGCGATCACCATCCCGGAGATCCCGCGGGTGGTGCGCCTCGTGCGCTCGGTCGTGCTCGGGGTGCGCGACGCGCCCTTCGTCGAGGCGGCGATCGCCGGCGGCACGCCGACCTGGAAGATCCTCCTGCGCCACATCCTGCCGAGCACGGTCTCGCCGCTCATCGTCCAGGCGACCTACATCTGCGCCTCGGCGATCCTCATCGAAGCGGCCCTGTCCTTCCTCGGCGCCGGCACGCCGCCGGACATCCCGACCTGGGGCAACATGATCGCCCAGTCGCGCCTGTTCCTGTCCCGCGCCCCGTGGACCATTTTCGCCCCCGGCGTGGCGCTGGCGCTCGTGGTCCTCGCGGTCAACCTGCTCGGCGACGGCCTGCGCGACCGGCTCGACCCGCGCCTCGCCCGGAGGATGTGATGCTCCTCTCGGTGCGCGACCTGCAGACCTTCTTCTTCACCGAGGACGGGATCACCCGCGCGGTTGACGGGGTGTCCTTCGACGTCGCGCCCGGCGAGACCCTGGGAATCGTGGGCGAATCGGGCTGCGGCAAGAGCGTGACGGCCCTCTCGGTGATGCGGCTCCTGCCGGAGCGCCTCGCCCGCACCGTCGGCGGCACGGCGGTATTCGAGGGCGAGAACCTGTTCGACCTCGACGAGGCGGCGATGCGGCGCATCCGCGGCAACCGCATCGCCATGATCTTCCAGGAGCCGATGACGAGCCTGAACCCGGTGCTCACCATCGGCCACCAGATCGCCGAGAGCGTGCGCATCCACCAGGGCGCGAGCCCGGCTGAGGCGCGGGCCCGGGCGGTCGAGATGCTGAACCTCGTGCGCATCCCGGACGCGGCGCGGCGCCTCGCCGACTACCCGCACCAGTTTTCGGGCGGCATGCGCCAGCGGGTGATGATCGCCATGGCGCTCGCCTGCAACCCGAAACTCCTCGTCGCCGACGAGCCGACCACCGCCCTCGACGTCACCATCCAGGCGCAGATCCTGCACCTCATGCTCGAGCTCAAGGAGCGGACCGGGGCGGCGGTGATCCTCATCACCCACGACCTCGGGGTGGTGGCGGAGACCTGCCAGCGGGTCATCGTCATGTATGCGGGCCGCAAGATCGAGGAGGCGCCGATCCTCGAACTGTTCGACCGCCCGGCCCACCCCTACACCCGCGGCCTGATGGCTTCGATCCCCCGCTTCCGCGGCGCCGGCAAGCGCCGCCTCGCCGAGATCCCGGGCATCGTGCCGTCCCTGCGCGAGCCCATCGCCGGCTGCGCCTTCGCGCCCCGCTGCCCCTACGCCGCCGAGCGCTGCCGCCTCGAAGCGCCCCCGCTGCGCCCGGTCGGCGAGGGCCACGCCGCCGCCTGCCACTTCGCCGAGACCGTCATGGCCGAGAAGGTGCTGGCGGCATGAGGGCGGATCCGGGAGCGCGAGCGGCCCCTCACCCTACCCTCTCCGCAATGGGGAGAGGGTTTTGTGCGTCCTTCGGCATCGTCCGGCGAGCGGCCCGCGTGGAAGATTGCACCGGCGCCGGGGCCGGACGCCGCGCCGCTGTGGGGCGCATAGGCTCGCCTTCTAATCCGGCAGCGGTGTGAGCCGCATCACAC
>DATLFZ010000007.1:0-8332 GCA_035540795.1 Beijerinckiaceae bacterium
CTTCGGAGTAGATCACCCCCTCCTCCCCCTGCTTCCCAGGGGGAAAGGGGCCCCTCGTTCGGAAGGGGGAGCAGGGAGCCGGTCCGACAGCGCGGAACGCCGACCGCGCGCCGGGCTACAGGATGAACCGGCTCAGATCGGCGTTGCGGGCGAGGTCCTCGACCCGGCCGCGGACATAGGCGGCGTCGATCGTGACGGTCTCGCCGGAGCGGTCCGGGGCCGTGTACGAGATCTCGTCCAGGACGCGCTCGAGGACGGTCTGCAGGCGCCTCGCGCCGATGTTCTCGACCGAGTTGTTCACCTCCACCGCCACCCGGGCCAGCGCGTCGACGGCATCGTCGGTGAACACCACCTCGACCCCCTCGGTGCGCATCAGCGCCACCGTCTGCTTGATCAGGCTCGCCTCGGTCTCGGTGAGGATGCGGCGGAAGTCGTCGACGGTGAGGGGGGCGAGCTCGACGCGGATCGGCAGCCGGCCCTGCAGTTCGGGCAGGAGGTCGGACGGCTTCGACACGTGGAAGGCGCCCGACGCGATGAAGAGGATGTGGTCGGTCTTCACGCTGCCGTGCTTCGTCGCGACCGTCGTGCCCTCGATGAGGGGCAGGAGGTCGCGCTGCACGCCCTCGCGGGAGACGTCGGCGCCCATGCGGCCCTCGCGGGCGCAGATCTTGTCGATCTCGTCGAGGAAGACGATGCCGTTGTTCTCGACCTGCCGGATCGCCTCCTGGACGATGGCGTCCTGGTCGAGGAGCTTGTCGGATTCCTCGTTGATGAGGGGCTGGTAGGCGTCCTTGACGCTCATCCGGCGCGGCTTCGCCCGCCCGCCGAACGCTTTTCCGAGCATGTCGCCGATGTTGACGGCGCCGACGGAGGCGCCGGGCATGCCGGGGATCTCGAACATCGGCAGGCCGCCGCCGCCGGATTGCAGCTCGATCTCGATCTCCTTGTCGTCGAGCTCGTTTGCCCGCAGCTTGCGCCGGAAGGCCTCGCGGGTGGTCTGGCTCGCGGTGGGGCCGACGAGGGCGTCGAGGACCCGGTCCTCGGCGGCGATGTGCGCCTTCGCCTCGACCTGCCGGCGCTTCTCCTCCTTGACGAGGCCGATGCCGACTTCGACGAGGTCGCGCACGATCTGCTCCACGTCGCGGCCGACATAGCCGACCTCGGTGAACTTGGTCGCCTCCACCTTGAGGAAGGGCGCGCCGGCGAGGCGGGCGAGGCGGCGGGAGATCTCGGTCTTGCCGCAGCCGGTCGGGCCGATCATCAAAATGTTCTTCGGCGCGACCTCCTCGCGGAGCGGCCCTTCGAGCTGCTGGCGGCGCCAGCGGTTGCGGAGCGCGATGGCGACGGCGCGCTTCGCGTCGGCCTGGCCGACGATGTAGCGGTCGAGTTCGGAGACGATTTCGCGGGGAGAGAAGGTGGTCATGCGGGAAACTTAGTCATCCTGGTGCTGCATGATCAGAACCCCGGGCGTGCGGCCTTCGAGCCGGGGCACCGGCCGAAACCCCGCCTTGCGATAGGCGGCCACGGCCCGGGCGTTGGCGGGGTCGGGATCGATGACGATGGTCGCGTGCCCCTCCCGGCGCAGGCGGGCGACGAAGGCGCGCAGCACGGCCGAGCCGAGGCCGCGGGACAGGCGCTCGGGGTCGGCGAGCGACAGGTCGACGCCGACCGCGTCCGCCGGCAGCGCCATGAGCCAGGGGCTTTCGGCCGCCCATTCCGGCGTCTGGTGGGACCCGACGAACCACACCTGGATGTAGCCCGCGGGCTCGCCGTCGAGATGAAAAAGGTACGGCCGGGTGCCGTCCCGGCCCTCGACCATGGCGCGGATGGAGCCGAGTTCGACCTCCGGATCGCCCCACCATTCGCGCCAGTGCGGCCGGGACAGCCATTGCGCGAGGAGCGGCAGGTCCGCCGCCGTGACGGGGGTGAACGCGATCGCCGGGCGCACCTCGCCGTCCCGCGGAGGAGCCGAGGCGGATTCGATCGATCTTCGTGAGAGGCGCGCGGTCATCGCTACCCTACAGGCTTTTCGGCCACCGCCGGGCGCCGTGGATCACCGCCAGGATCTGAACCTCCGTCGCGGTGATCCGATACGCGACCAGATACGGGGTTCCCGCCACGACGAGTTCACGGGTACCCTCGACCCGGCCGACGCGACCGAGCCGAGGATACTGCCCGAGTTTCGCCGCCTCCCGAACCGTGCGGTCGGCGAACCGTGCCGCGGCCGTCGGATTCACCTTCGCGATGCGGCGGCGCGCGGAGCGCAGGCCGGAGGCCGCGCGCCCAGTCCAGACGACCTTCAATCGTCGATTCCCGCCGCGATCCGCGCGATCTCCTCGTCGGTGACGAACCGGCCGGCCTCAGCATCGGCGATGCCGGCTTCGATCTCCTCGATCTGGGCCCTCTGGAACGCGAGCCACTCCTCGATCGCCTCCTGCACCAGGGAGGTCGGACTCCGATCGAGCCGCGCCGCAAGGGCGCCGAGCGCGGAGGACGTCTTCTCGTCGAGCTGAATGGTGGTCGCAGGGCCCGTCATTCGAATCCTCCGCTCTTCCTCATACCCCGTCGAGCGTCTCGATCACCAGGTTCGCGTTGGTGTAGACGCAGATCTCCGCGGCGATGGCCATCGAGCGGCGCACGATGGTCTCGGCGTCGAGGTCGGTGTCGATCAGCGCCCGGGCGGCGGCGAGGGCGAAGTTGCCGCCGGACCCGATCGCCATCACGCCGCCCTCCGGCTCGAGCACGTCGCCGGAGCCCGAGAGCAGGAGCCCCACCTCCCGGTCGGCGACCAGCATCATGGCTTCGAGCCGGCGCAGGTAGCGGTCGGTGCGCCAGTCCTTGGTGAGCTCGACGCAGGCCCGGGTGAGCTGGCCGGGATACTGCTCGAGCTTGGCCTCGAGCCGCTCGAACAGGGTGAAGGCGTCCGCGGTGGCGCCGGCGAAGCCGCCGATGACCGCGCCCTTGGCGAGGCGGCGCACCTTCTTGGCGTTGCCCTTGACGATGGTCTGGCCGAGGGACACCTGGCCGTCGCCGCCCAGCACCACGCGCCCGCTTTTGCGGACCATGAGGATCGTGGTGGCGTGCATCGAGGGCAGGTCGGTCATGGCGGGTCCCGGAAGCCCCTCCTAGATAGGCGGCGGGGCGTCGCCCGCAACGGCACAGCCGCGACGGCGGCGGTCCCCGAATCCTTGACAAAGGCGGCGCGCTCGGGGTAACAGCCCCACCCTGCGCGCGGGCGAATCTGTCCGCGCGATTGTTTTTGCGACCCTCGGGTCGCATATGTGCCCTAGCCGGAACTGCCAATAAGCCGGCCCCGCGCGAGCGGAGAGCCGGGCCGAACACGAAGGAAGAACGATGTTCGCAGTGATCAAGACCGGCGGCAAGCAGTATCGCGTCGCCGCCGAGGACGTCATCACCATCGCCAGGCTCGAAGCCGAGCCCGGGCAGGCGGTGACGTTCGACAACGTGCTCATGTTTTCGAAGGAGGGCACCACCCGGGTCGGCGCGCCGACCGTCGCGGGGGTTTCCGTCTCCGCCGAGGTCGTCGAGCAGACCCGCGGCCCGAAGGTGATCGCCTTCAAGAAGCGCCGCCGCAAGAATTCGCGCCGCAAGCGCGGGCATCGCCAGGACCTGACGGTCGTGCGGATCCTCGAGATCCTGGCCGACGGGGCGAGCCCGAGCGCGCGCGCCGCCGAGCCGCAGGCCGAAGCGGCCCCCGCCCCGGCGCAGGCCGAAGGCGCGGAGAAGAAGCCCCGCGCCCGCAAGAAGGCCGAGGACGAGGCTTCGGCCGAGTGAGTTTCGGGTCGCGCCCCGGCGCGGCCCCGTGAGATCGGGAGAGTAGGATGGCACACAAGAAGGCAGGCGGCTCCTCGCGCAACGGGCGCGATTCCGCCGGTCGTCGTCTCGGCGTCAAGCGCTTCGGCGATCAGCAGGTGCTCGCGGGCAACATCATCGTCCGCCAGCGCGGCACGAAATGGCACCCGGGCGTGAACGTGGGCATGGGCAAGGACCATACCCTGTTCGCGCTCGTGGAAGGCCGCGTCCAGTTCGGGACCCGAGCCGGACGAGCCTACGTGTCGGTGGTACCCGCCCAAGAGGCGGCCGAGTAGACGGCGAGAGCGCAGCGAAGGAGCTCCCGCCGGCATCCAACCGAACCGGCGGATCGAAGCTCCAGGCCAAACCGGCCAAGCTCAGATCCAGACAAGGGGAGGTGGGATGCCACCTCCCCTTCGTCGTTTCGCGGCCCGAGCGGCCCAAGGATCGGAGCACAAAGATGTTTCCCGACCTCACCCGTGACGACGTCTTCCGGCTCGAGACCCGGCGGCTGTGGCTGCGTTGGCCCCGCCACGCCGATTCGCAAGCCATGGTCCGTCTCGCCGGTGAGAAAGCCGTAGCCGAGATGACCGCCCACGTGCCGCACCCCTATCCGCCCGAGGAGGCGGCCCGGTTCGTGCTGGCGGCCCGCAAGGCGAACGCGGAGGGGCGCGGGCTCGACCTCGCCGTCACGCCGAAGCGCAACCCGAACGGGCTCCTCGGCATGGTCGGCATCCGGGAGGGCGAGGACGGGCCGCATCTCGGCTACTGGATCGGGAGCCCCTCCTGGGGCCAGGGCTTCGCCACCGAGGCGGCGCGCGCGCTGATCGACGCCTTCTTCGCCTACACGGAGGGGACGGAGCTCACGGCCACGGCGCGGGTCATCAACCCGGGCTCGCGGCGGGTGCTCGAGAAGTGCGGCTTCGCCTATCAGGGTTCCGGCCTGCAGGCCTTCCCGACCCGCGGCGGCGTCTTTCCGGTCGACCGGTTCCGTCTCGACCGGCGGGCCTGGGAGAGCCTGAAGGACTGGAGCCACACGGGCTACGTGCCGCACGTGTGCGCGGAGCCCGAACTCGCCGCCGGCTGACCCGATCGGTTCCGGGACGCGTTGTCCCGGAACGGAGACCCTCCATGAAGTTCCTCGACCAGGCCAAGGTGTACATCCGCTCCGGCGACGGCGGCGCCGGGGCGGTCTCCTTCCGCCGGGAGAAATTCATCGAGTTCGGCGGGCCGGACGGGGGCGACGGCGGCCGCGGCGGCGACGTGTGGATCGAGGCGGTCGACGGGCTTAACACCCTCATCGACTACCGCTACCAGCAGCATTTCAAGGCCCAGAAGGGCCACCACGGCATGGGCAAGAACCGCGCCGGCGCCAAGGGCGCCGACGTGGTGCTGAAGGTGCCGGTCGGCACGCAGGTCCTCTCCGACGACCGGGAGGAGCTGATCGCCGACCTGACCGAGATCGGCCAGCGCGTGCTCCTCGCCAGGGGCGGCAACGGCGGCTTCGGCAACGCCCATTTCACCACCTCGACCAACCGGGCGCCGCGCCGGGCCAATCCGGGCCAGGAGGGCCGGGAACGCTGGATCTGGCTGCGCCTGAAGCTCATCGCCGACGCCGGCCTCGTCGGCCTGCCGAACGCCGGCAAGTCGACCTTCCTCGCCACCGTCACGGCGGCGAAGCCGAAGATCGCCGACTACCCGTTCACCACGCTCCACCCCGGCCTCGGGGTGGTGCGGGTGCACGGGCGCGAGTTCGTGCTCGCCGACATCCCCGGGATCATCGAAGGCGCCCACGAGGGCGCCGGCCTCGGCGACCGCTTCCTCGGCCATGTCGAGCGCTGCCGCGTCCTCCTCCACCTCGTCGAGGGCACGAGCGCGCATGCCGGCAAGGCCTACAAGACCGTGCGGGCGGAGCTCGAATCCTATGGCGAGGGGCTCGCCGACAAGCCGGAGATCGTGGCCCTCTCGAAGGCCGACGCCCTCGATCCCGACACGCTGAAGGAGCAGGTCGCCCGGCTGAAGCGGGCCGCGAAGAAGACGCCGCTCGTCCTCTCCTCCGCTTCGGGCCAGGGCGTGCCGGAAGCCCTCTCCGCGCTCCTGCGGGTCATCGACGGCAGCCGCGCCGACGAGACGCCGGCGGAGGCGGCACAGGCGGAGTGGCGGCCGTGACGCGGCAGCGGCCTTCGATCTCCGGCAAGGGCCGGGCCGTCCCGCGCCGGCGGCAGGTTGCGCCCGCCCCTCCGACGCCGCGGGCGAATGGCGGCGCGACGCCGCAGGCCCTGCCGATCGGCGGCGAAAGCTCCGGAACGGCTTGAGAAAGCCCGGCCGCCGCACTATAGAAACGCCGCCGCCCCGGGGCGGCACCCTCCGCGGCTCCCCAAACCGCGGTCTCGTGGGGCCATAGCTCAGTTGGGAGAGCGCTTGAATGGCATTCAAGAGGTCGGCGGTTCGATTCCGCCTGGCTCCACCAAATTTCCCAACGGACAGCAACGGGTTACGAAAGGCCCGCGCGAGGGGCCTCTATCGTTCTGGTCAGCGCGTCAGGGCCCCGGGCTGCGAACCTGCGCCCCGGGCCAGTGCGCCGATTGCGCCGTGAGCGCCGACGGCTCGGCTCGGAACAGGCCGCCGGACAGGCCCACAACAGGCGCCGGCGGAGACGAAGATCGCACTGGCAACGGCCGGCCGCCGCCGGCGCCGGACGGGCAGCCGTGGTTCAGGCGCCCGAGGGTCGCCCGGGAGGAGAAAGCCCCAGGCGCTCCTCTGGCCCGGAGCCACTCTCGTCACGAACGGTCGGAGCCGAAGCGCCGCGCGCATTTTTGGGATCGAGGGAAGGCGCCGCACCACCGGTACGTCCGCGGCTCCCGCCCGGAGAGCCCGCACATGGCGCGACCGGGATCGCGCCCCGGCACGGCCGGGCGGCATGGACCAGGCCGAGATGCGTTCGCGAAGCAATGGCGGCGCGGCTTCCCGAGAGTCCGCCGCGCCGTGCTCGCGAGGGCCGGTCGGAGCGACTTGGATCGCTTCGAGCGACGGCACCCCAGGGCTCCCGCCCCCCTCACATCATGTGCGGGTCCTGCTTCTCGTGGAACAGGTCGGCGGAGAGGAGGACGCAGGGCTCCTTGCCCATGTTGCGCCACCAGTGCGAGACGGTGCGGTCCTCGACCGCCACGTCGCCGGCCCGGTGCGTCAGGGGCACGGCGCAGGTGCTCTTGTACTCGGTGATCGTGCCCTTGACGATGTAGATGATCGCCGGGCGCTCGGCATGGCTGTGCCAGGGCACCTCGCCGCCCGGCTCGATCACGAGCTGGCGCAGGCGCAGCTTGTAGCCGGGGAGCTTCACCTTCTCGTCGGCGAGGTCGATGGCGCCGCGCAGCTTGTCGCTGACGCCCTTGGGCTTCGTCGCGCCCGGGCCCATCACGTCGGTGCCGCGCTTGTCGGCGGGGCACTCGGCGGCGAGGGCCTGGCCGGACGCGGCGAGCGCGCCGAGCACGGCGCCGATCGCCACGGTGCGGCGCGACAGGTTGGTCGAGGTCTCGTTCATCTATCCCTCCTGAGCTGCTGCTCGAACCGTGCAGCATGCGCCAGCGTCGCGGGCCGGAGCGACGAAGGGAAATACAATCGCGCTCGCGTTCGATAGCGCGGGGCTATTCCCGGCCGCATCGATCGTCCGGAAGCGGATGGTCTCGATAGCCATCGCATATTTCTCATCCCCCTTCCGCCGTGGCTTCCTTTCCGGGACATCGACAACCGGCGCCATGGCGGCCCGGCGATCGTCAGGATCAAGGAGGACACCATGAAGATGCTTCCCCTCGCGGCCGTCGCCGTTCTCGTCGCGGCGCCGGCCTTCGCCCAGGGGGCGCCCGCCCGCAAGGGCGTCGCCCAGGCCCAGACGCCGATCTACGCCCGCGGCTCCGGCACCCGGGCCGGCGGCCCGGCCTACCTGCTCATCAGCGAGACCGGCGGCCGCCCGGTCGTGACGCCGCGCGCCAATCCGGTCCCGGCCTACGCCCGCGGCTCGGGCACCCGCGCCGGCGGCCCGGCCTACCTGCTCCTCAGCGAGACCGGCGGCGTGCCGATCGACCCGCGCACCGAGTTCTTCCCCCCTCGTCCGGAGAGCCAGTCGTAAGGTCTCCGGCGGCCCCCGGCGCCGGGCCCAGAGGAGCGGCCGGCGCCGGGGGAACGTCGACACGAGGCGGCGGACGTCGGAAAGGACGCGCCGGTCCCGCCTCTTCCCTCTCTCCGCGCGCCTCTCTGCGCGCGCGGGAAGAGGGTCAGGGTGAGCAGGCGCGCCCTCTCCGTCTCCCCTCTCCCCGCTTGCGGGGAGAGGGTCAGGGTGAGGGTCAGGGTGAGGACGCGCGCCCTCTCCGGCGAGGCTCCGCCCCTTGTAACTTGAACGCGCCGTCGTCGGGTATGCTGCCCGGTGCGGTGGCGCGCGGCGGTCCGGAGCCCCTCAGGGACGCCAAGCCCGTGGGTGAGCAAGGGGCACCGCGCGTCGTTCCATCGAACCCGAACAGTCGCT
>DATLFZ010000008.1:0-14965 GCA_035540795.1 Beijerinckiaceae bacterium
ATATACGCGATCCGCGTAGTGCTTCAAGCCCCTTCGCCCGGGAGCATGAGACGCGGGTGCGTCGGGCGCAACAGGCTGCCCCCGCACCCTCGCATGGCCTAGAATGGGGGCGCTTCCGGAGGGCCGCCATGACCAGCCTGACCGCCAAGACCTGCACGCCCTGCCAGGGCGGCATCCCGCCGCTGACCGCCGCCGTGGCGGAGCGGTACCGGCCGGAGGTGCCGGATTGGGCGCTTCTCGATGACGCGCGGCGGATCGAACGCAGCTTCCGCTTCAGGGACTTCGCGCAGGCCTTCGCCTTCGTCGGCAAGGTCGCGGAGCTCGCCGAGGACGAAGGCCATCACCCGGACGTCACCTTCGGCTGGGGCTACGCGACGGTCTCGCTGCAGACGAAGAAGATCAAGGGCCTGCACGAGAACGACTTCGTCATGGCGGCCAAGATCGACGCGCTCGCTTCCGGAGGCGGACCCGCGGCGGTCGGGCGCGGCGGCCGCGGTTGACGGGCGCCGCTTCGCCGCTAGCGTACGCCGCGTTCGCAACGAAAAGGGAGGAACCCGATGAAGACGCCTTTCGCCGCCGGCCTCGCCGCGGCGCTCCTCACCGCCACCGCGCTCCCCGCCTTCGCCCAGAAGGCCCAGAACACGGTCCGCTTCGCCTACGACCAGGTGCCGGAGAACGTCGACCCCTATTTCAACAACGTCCGCATCGGCGTCATCATCGGCCAGCAGGTCTGGGACACGCTGATCTACCGCGACCCGAACACCAACGAGTACAAGGGCCAGCTCGCCACCGCCTGGCGCTGGGTCGACGACACCACCCTCGAACTCGACCTGCGCCAGGGCGTGAAGTTCCACAACGGCGAGGAGTTCGACGCGGACGACGTGGTCTACACGCTCAACTTCGTCTCCGACCCGAAGAACAAGTCGGTCACGCAGCAGAACGTCAACTGGATCGACAAGGCCGAGAAGGTCGACAAGTACAAGGTCCGCATCCGCTCCAAGCGGCCGTTCCCGGCGGCGATCGAGTATCTCGCCGGCCCGATCGTCATCCACCCGGACCAGTACTACAGGGAAGCCGGGCCCGAGGGCATGAACAGGAAGCCGGTCGGCTCCGGCCCGTTCAAGGTCGTCGACCACCAGCCCGGCAAGCAGATCACCCTCGAGCGCAACGCGGACTACTGGAAGGACTCGCCGAAGCAGGTTCCGCAGATCCAGCGGGTCGTGATCCGCTTCATCCCGGACCGGCAGACGCAGATGGCGGAGGTGCTGGCGGGCGGCCTCGACTTCATCATGAACGTGCCGGTCGCCCAGGCCGAGCAGGTCAAGGCCGCGCCCCATCTCGGGGTCAAGAGCGGCGAGACGATGCGCATCGTCTTCCTGCAGATGAACACCACCGAGCACACGCCGACCCCGCCCTTGCGCGAGCTCAAGGTGCGCCAGGCGATCAACCACGCCATCGACCGGCAGGCGATGGTGAAGAACCTCGTCGGCGAGGGCGCCCGCGTCATCGACGTCGTCTGCTTCCCCGGCCAGTTCGGCTGCATCGACGACAAGGCGACCCGCTACGAGTACAGCCCGGACAAGGCCAAGAAGCTTTTGGCGGAGGCCGGCCACCCGAACGGCTTCGAGATGGACATCTACGCCTACCGGGAGCGCGAGCAGACCGAGGCGATGGTGAACTACCTGCGGGCCGTCGGCATCCGCACCAACCTGCGCTTCATGCAGTACTCGGCCTTCCGCGACCAGAACCGGGCCCACAAGGCGCCGATCTCGCACCAGACCTGGGGCTCGTTCTCGATCAACGACGTCTCCGCCGCCACCCCGGTGTTCTACAAGTTCCAGGAGGACGACGTGAACCGGGACGCGCAGGTGCGCGACCTCCTGGAGAAGGGCGACACCACCGTCGATCCGGAGGCGCGCAAGCAGGCCTATGCGGAGGCGCTCGGGCGCATCTCGCAGCAGGCCTACGCGGTGCCGCTCTACACGCTGACCACCTACTACGTGTCGGCGAGCGACCTCCAGTTCACGCCCTACGCGGACGAGATCCCGCGGTTCTGGGAAATGACCTGGAAGAAGTAGGTCCGTGCTCGCCTTCGCGGCCAAGCGCACGCTCCTGGCGCTCCTCGTGGCGCTCGCCGTCTCGGCGATCGCCTTCACGCTCCTGCGCCTGTCCGGGGACGTGGCCATCGCCATCGCCGGCGAGGGCGCGCGGGCCGAGGACATCGCCATGGTGCGCCAGATGTACGGGCTCGACCGGCCGCTGATCGTGCAATATCTCGAATGGCTGGCCAGGACCCTCTCGGGGGACCTCGGCCAGTCGATCTATTTCCGCACCAGCGTGACCGGCCTCGTCCTCGAGAAGCTGCCGACCACGCTGATGCTCGGCCTGTTCGCGATCCTGTTCGCGCTCGCGATCTCGATCCCCCTCGGGGTGCTCGCCGCCGTCTACCAGGGCAGCCTCGTCGACCGGCTCGCGCTCACCGTCGCGGTGCTCGGCCAGGCCCTGCCAAATTTCTTCTTCGCGCTCTGCCTCATCATCCTGTTCTCGATCCAGCTGCGCTGGCTGCCGGTCTCGGGCAGCGAGACCTGGGCCCATTTCGTGATGCCGACCATCGCGCTCGGCTATTTCGTGACGCCGCCGATCATGCGCCTCGTGCGCGCCGGCATGGTCGAGGTCCTGTCCTCCGACTACGTGCGCACCGCCCGGGCCAAGGGACTGTCGCCGGGAAGCGTCGTGTTCAAGCACGCCCTGCGCAACGCCATGGTCCCGGTCGTGGCGCTGACCGCGGTGCAGCTCGGCTTCCTGCTCGGCGGGTCGATCGTGATCGAGACGATCTTCGCCCTCGACGGGCTCGGCTACCTCGCGTACCGCAGCATCACCCACAAGGATTTCCCGGTCACCCAGGCGGTGCTGCTGCTCCTGTCGGTGTTCTACGTGTTCCTCACCCTCCTCGCGGACCTCGCCAACGCCTGGCTCGATCCGCGCATCCGGATGTCCTGATGGCCGAAGCCGTCACCGCCCCGCTCGCTCCCGAGGCCGCCGCCCGGCCGGCCGGCGGCCTGCGCCGCGCGCTGCGGCACCGTGGCCTCGTCATCGGCGCCGCCCTCGTCGGCTTCGTCGTCTTCATCGCCCTGTTCGCGCCCCTGCTCGCGCCCTACGACCCCTACGCCCAGGACCTGACCAAGCGGATGATCCCGCCGATCTGGTTCGAGAAGGGCACCTGGGCGCACCCGTTCGGCACCGACAACCTCGGCCGCGACTACCTGTCCCGCACCCTCTACGGCTCGCAGATCGCCCTCCTGATCGGCGTCTCGGTGATGGTGATCTCGGGGCTGATCGGCTCGACGCTCGGCCTCGCCGCCGGCTATTTCGGCGGCCGCGTCGACCTCGCCGTCACCTTCATCGTCACGACCCGGCTCGCCATGCCGGTCGTCCTCGTGGCCCTCGCCGTGGTGGCGATGATCGGCAGCTCGCTCGTCGTCGTCATCGCCGTGCTCGGCCTCCTCAAGTGGGACCGCTTCGCCGTGGTCATGCGCAGCGCCACCCAGCAGGTGCGCTCGCAGGAATACGTGGCGGCGGCGGAGGCGGCGGGCGCCTCGACCCCGCGCATCATCCTCGGCGAGATCCTGCCGAACGTCCTGCCCCACCTCATCGTCGTGGCGACGGTGGAGGCGGGCAGCGCCATCCTGCTCGAGGCGGCCCTTTCCTTCCTCGGCCTCGGCGTGCAGCCGCCGCTGCCCTCCTGGGGGCTGATGATCTCGGAAGCCAAAAATTTCATGTTCTTCTCCTTCTGGCTGATCGCCATCCCGGGCACGGCGCTCGCCTTCTTCGTGCTCGGCATCAACCTCCTCGGCGACGGGCTACGCGACGTGTTCGCGCCCGACGGGCGGGCCTGATGGAGCCCGTGCTCGAGGTCGAGGGCCTGTCGGTCGAGATCGCCACCCCGGCCGGGCCGCTCCGCGCCGTGCGGGACGTGAGCTTCGCGATCGGCAAGGGCGAATCCGTCTGCCTCGTCGGCGAATCCGGCTGCGGCAAGTCGATGACGTCGCTCGCCATCATGGGCCTGCTGCCCCGGACCGCGCACCGCAGCGCCCGGCGCCTCGCCTTTTCCGGCGAGGACCTCACCCGGGCGAGCCCGCGGCGCATCAACGCGCTGCGCGGCGACCGCATGGCGATGATCTTCCAGGAGCCGATGACGGCGCTGAACCCGGCCTACACGATCGGCGACCAGCTGATCGAGGTGCACCAGCGCCACAAGCGCGAGGGCGCCGCCGCCGCCCGCGACCGGGCCGTCTACCTCCTCGAGAAGGTCGGCATCGCCTCGGCGGCGCGGCGCCTCGGCCAGTACCCGCACCAGCTCTCCGGCGGGCTGCGCCAGCGGGTCATGATCGCCATGGCGCTCATGTGCGGGCCGGACCTCCTCATCGCCGACGAGCCGACCACCGCCCTCGACGTCACCATCCAGGCGCAGATCCTGCGGCTCCTCGCCGACCTGCAGCGGGAATTCGGCATCGCGCTCCTGCTCATTACCCACGATCTCGGCGTGGTCGCCCGGGTCGCCGACCGGGTCAACGTCATGTACGCGGGCGAGATCGTCGAGAGCGCGACCGTCGCGGACCTGTTCGCGCGGCCCTGCCACCCCTACACGCGGGGCCTCCTCGACTGCATCCCGATCCCCGGCCGCACGGCGCCGGGCGAGCGCCTCGGCACCATCCCGGGCACCGTCCCCTCCCTCGTCGGCGGCCTCGCCGGCTGCGCCTTCCGGGCCCGCTGCGACTTCGCCCGCGGCATCTGCGCCGAGGCGCCGCCGCATCGGGACGCCGGCGACAGCCACCGCTACCGCTGCATCCTGGAGGCCGCGTGACCGCCCTCCTCGAAATGCGCGGCATCACCCGCACCTTCGAGGTCCGCCAGGGCCTTTTTGCGCCCAAGCGGACCCTGCGGGCGGTGGACGGGGTCGACCTCGACGTGCGCCGGGGCGAGGTGGTCGGGATCGTCGGCGAATCGGGCTGCGGCAAGTCGACCCTCGCCCGGATCATGCTCGGCCTGCTGCCGCCGAGCGCCGGCACCATCCGCCTCGAAGGCGGCGACGTCGCCGCCATGGACCGCCGCGCCCTTGCCCGGCGCATCCAGCCGGTGTTCCAGGACCCCTACTCGTCCCTCAACCCCCGCCGGCGCATCGCCGCGATCGTGTCCCTGCCTATCGAGGTGCAGGGGATCGGCACCGCGTCGGAGCGCCGGGCGCGGGCCATCGAGATGCTCGAGCGCGTCGGGCTGCCCCGGCGCATGGCCGACAACTACCCGAGCCAGCTCTCCGGCGGCCAGCGCCAACGCGTCGCCATCGCCCGGGCGCTGGTGTCGCGCCCCGAGATCGTCGTCTGCGACGAGCCGACCTCGGCGCTCGACGTCTCCGTGCAGTCGCAGATCCTCAACCTCCTCATGGACCTGCGCCGGGATTTCGGGCTCACCTACGTTTTCATCAGCCACAACCTCGCCGTGGTCGAGCACATCGCGACGCGGGTCGCCGTCATGTATCTCGGCCGCATCGTCGAGGAGGCCGGGACCGCCGAGCTGTTCGCCCGGCCGCGCCACCCCTACACCCAGGCGCTGCTGACCTCGGTTCTGACGCCGGAGCCCGGGCGCGGGGTGCCGGATGCCGGCCTCGGCACCGTCTCGCCCGACCCCCTCAACCCGCCGCCCGGCTGCCGCTTCCACCCGCGCTGCCCGAAGCGCTTCGCCCCGTGCGACCGGGTCGACCCGGCGCTCGTGGCCGACGGGCCCGCGGCGGTGGCCTGCCACCTCTACGGACCCGAACGGGGGAGCCTCGCCGCATGACCCGGCAAGCCGCCATCGACCGCGCCGTCGCCTATTTCGATTCCGGGGCGCTGAAAGCGGACCTCACCCGCCGCGTCGCCATCCCGACCGAGAGCCAGAACCCGGAGCGGGCCGCCGACCTCGCCCGCTACGTCGACGAGATGCGGCAGGCGCTGGAGCCCCTCGGCTTCTCCTGCCGCGTGCTGGAGGAGCCGAACGCCAAGGGGCCGTTCCTGTTCGCCGAGCGGACCGAGGACGAGACTCTGCCGACCGTCCTCGGCTACGGTCACGGGGACGTCATCCGCGGCATGGAGGGGCGCTGGAAGGACGGGCTCTCGCCCTGGACGCTCACGGAGCGGGACGGGCGCTGGTACGGCCGCGGGGTCGTCGACAACAAGGGCCAGCACGCGATCAACATCGGGGCGCTCGCCGCCGTGCTCGCCGTGCGCGGGCGCCTCGGCTTCAACGCCAAATACCTGATCGAGATGGGCGAGGAGGTCGGCTCCCCCGGCCTGCGCGAGCTGTGCTCCCGCCACCGCGACCTCTTTGCGGCGGACGTGCTCGTCGGCTCGGACGGGCCGCGGCTCGGCCTCGACCGGCCGACGATCTATCTCGGCACCCGCGGCGCCTACGCCCTCGACATCTGGATCGACGCCCGCGAGGGCGGGCACCATTCGGGCAATTTCGGCGGGCTCCTCGCGAACCCGGGCATCGAGCTCGCCCACGCGCTCGCCACCATCGTCGGCCCGAAAGGCGAGATCCGCATCCCGGAATGGACGCCCGGCGAGATCCCGGCCTCCGTCAAGCGCGCGCTTTCCGGGGTCGAGCTGGAGAGCGAGCCGGGCGGGCCGCAGCTCGAACCCTGGTGGGGCCAGCCCGGCCTCACCATGGCCGAGAAGGTCTACGCCTGGTCCTCGTTCGAGATCCTCGCCTACAGCTGCGGCAATCCGGAGGCGCCGGTGAACGCCATCCCGCCCCGGGCCTGGGCCCGCGGGCAGCTGCGCTACGTGGTCGGCGTCGACCCGGACACCATCGTCCCGGCGCTCCGCCGCCACCTCGACGCCCACGGCTTCTCCCGCGTCCAGGTCGCCAAGGCCCGCGACGAGGTTTTTCGGGCGACCCGGCTCGACCCCGAAAACCCGTGGGCGGTCTGGGCCGCCGGCTCTCTCGAGCGCACCCTCGGCGCCCGGCCCGTGGTGCTGCCCAATCTCGGCGGGGCGCTGCCGAACGACATCTTCTCCGAGCTCTTGGGGCTCCCGACCGTGTGGGTGCCGCACTCGTACCCGGGCTGCTCGCAGCACGCGCCGAACGAGCACCTGCCCGTCCGCATCGCCCGAGAGGCCCTCGCTCTCATGGCCGGCCTCTACTGGGACCTCGCCGAGGAGGGAGCGGCCGTGCGCGAGCGCGCCCGCGCCGGGTAGCGGGCGCGGCCCGCGCCGGGCGCCGAGCGCCGCGAAATCGCGCGGCCGCATGCGATTGAACTTTCCCGTGAATAGATCGGATGGTCGAGTCCCCGTCTCCCGGGCCATCGGGCCGTCCGCGCGCCTGCGCGGGGGTTCGAGGGGCCGGGCAACGGCAACGGACGGGGGCAATGGGCATCACGATCAATCTGCGCGGGACCGGCGGGGCCGGAAAGACCGAGTTCGTCCGCCGGATCCTCGGCGATTACGGCTGGAAGCGGCACGAGCCGGGGCCCGTCGAGGCGATCCGGCAGCGCGGGCGGCGACGGCCGATCGCCTATCGCGCGCCGCATCCGGCCGAGGGGCGTCCGCTCCTCGTGCCCGGCCATTACGAGGCGACCTGCGGCGGCTGCGACACCATTACGGTCCGCGACGGCGGGCTCGAGGCGGTGTTCCGCCTCGCGGCGGAGCACGCCGCGACCGGCCACGACGTGCTGCTCGAAGGCCTGCACCTGAGCGCCGACCACGAGCTCACCGCGGCCTACGCGGCGCGCCACCCCCTCCACGTGGTCTGGCTCGACACGCCGGCGGAGGCCTGCGTGCGCCATCTCCTCGCCCGCCGCCGCAGCGGCCGCGCCGCCGAAGCCGCGACCGCGGCCAAGATCGCAGCGGAGCGGGAGGCCATCGCCCGGGCCTGCGAACGCCTGAGCGCGGTCGCCGCGGTCGAGGCGCTCGGGTTCGAGGCCGCCCTCGCCCGCGTGCGCGGCCTGCTCGGCCTGCCGCAGGCGCCCCGCCGGGACCCGGCCTGGGGAAAAGCGACCGAATCTTGTGGAGGATTCATCTTCGGGTAAGGCCGGCTTAATCGGGCGGCGCCATATTCCGGGTGGGCCATGCGGCGGTGGCCCGCCAAAGGCCTCGTCGGCAGGGGAGTTCGGCGGGGCCTTTCCCTTGGGTCCGCCTCAGACCTCGTCGCTCAGCTGCTCGACCAGCTTTTCGCGGATGGCGCGGATCTCGCCGATGAGGGCGCTGTGGTGGTTCGTCGACCGGGTCTCGCGTTCGACGAACCGGAGCGCCTCGACGAGATCCTGCACCAGGGTCGGGTCGCGCCGCTGGGCCACGTTGCACATCACCTCGACCGCGATCTCGTAGGCGGTGATGCGGGCGTGGACGGCGTGCCAGCGCGCCACGTCCTCGCTCACGTACTCGGCCATCCGGGCTTCGAGCGCGTCCAGGCGTTTCGTGATCAGGTCCACATCCACGGCCGGCGTCCCCAGCGCCGGTACAACGCGCGAACCCCCCGATTCGGCTCAGCCGTGGCACAAGTGCCACGATTTCCCGGGGGGACGGCGGCGAGAGCCCCTTGTGCCGGGTGCCCCGTCATGTTGAGAACGGGACACGGCGCGAAGCCGTCGCTCTGCGAAACCTGGAACTCGGAGAAACAGACATGGCTACGAAACCGGCGAGCGGGAAGACCGCCAAGGGTGGAACCGGCAAGACCGCCGAGAAGCTCGGCAAGGAGAAGAAGGTCAACCCGGCCCTGATGAAGCCGCTCAAGCCGTCGAAGGAACTTTCGGCGATCACCGGCTCGGAGCCGCTGCCCCGCTCGGAGGCGGTGAAGAAGGTGTGGGATCACATCAAGAAGAACAATCTTCAGAACCCCGAGAACAAGCGCGAGATCCTCGCCGACGACAAGCTGCAGCCGATCTTCGGCAAGAAGAAGGTGACCATGTTCGAGATGAACAAGTACCTGGCGCAGCACCTGAAGTAGGGCGCACTTTCCGCCCGGCGGGCGGCCGAAAAAGAGAAAGCCGCCCGCGAGGGGCGGCTCTCACCGGAGACGACCTGCGGCCGTTCAGGCCGCGTTCTTTTTGCGGCCGCGCTTCGCCGCCGCACCCGATTCGGCGCCGCCCTGGGCCGACTTCTTGCGCATGCTGCCGAGGCCGAGCTGCTTGGCGAGCTCCGAGCGCGCCTTGGCGTAGTTCGGCGCCACCATCGGATAGTCGGCCGGCAGGCCCCACTTGCGACGGTACTCGTCCGGGGTCATGCCGTAGGTGGTGCGCAGGTGCCGCTTCAGCGACTTGAACTTCTTCCCGTCGTCCAGGCAGATGATGTAGTCGGGCGTGATCGACTTCTTGACGGGAACGGCCGGGGTCGGCGCCTCCGCCGGCTGGTCGCTGCGGCCCTTGGCGACGTTCGCCAGCGCCGAGTGGACCGTGTTGATCAGGGCCGGAAGTTCCGAGGACGGGACCGAATTGTTGCTGACATAGGCCGAGACGAGATCGGCGGCGAGCTCGACGTAGTTGGGGGATGCGTTGGTTTCGGGCATGTGGCTCGTCCTCTTTTCGTGAGCGCCATTGCAGGTGGGACAAAAACCGGCGGCTGCGGTCCGTTCTTGCCTCGACGGTCGAGGGCCTTTCCAAGTGGCAGCGCGCTGATTGCCGGCGAACATAGGCCAAGAATCAATATTTGCAAGTGCCGGGATTGAAGAATCCACCGCATCGAACGCCGGTACGGCGCGGGACTATCGCGGTATGCAGCTTCCATGGGCCGCGCGACCGTATTCGGCCGGTTTCCCGGCGCGCCGCGGTCGCGCGCGCCGCGAAGCAGGCACGAAGCGGCAAGGCCCCGATGTGGCCCGATACCATGCGCAGAGGACCGCTCCGCCGCGGGACAACCGTCGATTGTCGGCACGATCTCTCCGGGAGATCTTTTCGAGGCGGCAGCACGTGCGCCGGAGCACATCCCGGCCGCGCGGTCCGGCCGGACGCCACATTTTGGTCGCGGCGGGCCGGTGTAGGGGCTACTCGGGTTCGGCGTGCAAGAAACGGGTTGGACGATGACGGGGGCGGGCGTGTCGGGTGCGTTGGAAGCGATGCGGGCCTATGCGCTCGCGATGACCTGGCCGGAGGCGCTCGGCTATGTCGGTGCCGTCCTGTCGATCTCGGCGAACTCGATGCGCACCATGATCCCCCTGCGCTGCGTCGGCATCGTCACCAACTGCACCTTCATCGCCTACGGCTTCCTTTGCGCCGTGTACCCGACCCTGATCGTCAACCTCGTGGTGCTGCCGATCAACGTGCTCCGGCTGCGGCAGATGCTGGTGCTGGTCCGCCAGGTGCGCCGGGCGGCCGCCTCGGACCTCTCCCTGGACTGGCTGAAGGCCTTCATGGCCCGCCGGCCGGTCGCCTGCGGCGAAATCCTGTTCGCCAAGGGGGACGCGGCCGCCTGCATGTACTGCGTGCTCGAAGGGCGTCTGCGGCTGCGCGAGACCGGCCTCGAACTCGGGCCCGGTGCCGTCGTCGGCGAGATGGGGCTCCTCTCTCCCGACAACCGGCGCACCCAGACCCTCGAATGCGTCGAGGCCGGCACGCTCCTGTCGATCGGCTACGACGAACTGCGCCAGCTCTACTTCCAGAACCCGGCCTTCGGCTTCTACTTCCTGCGCCTGACGAGCGGGCGTCTGTTCCAGAACATGGCGGCCCTCGAGGCCGAGGTCGCCCGCCTGCGCGCCGCGCAGCCCCTCGACCGCGCCGCGTGAGGCGCCCTCACCCGAGGCTGGGCAGGTTCAGGCCGTATTCCTTCGCGCAGGCGATCGCCTCGTCGTAGCCCGCGTCGGCGTGGCGCATGACGCCTGAGGCGGGGTCGTTCCACAGGACCCGCTCGAGCCGGCGCGCCGCCTCCGGCGTGCCGTCGCAGACGATCACCATGCCGGCGTGCTGGGAATAGCCCATGCCGACGCCGCCGCCGTGGTGCAGCGACACCCAGGTCGCCCCCGAGGCGCAGTTGAGGAGGGCGTTGAGGAGCGGCCAGTCGGAGACGGCGTCCGAGCCGTCCTTCATGGCCTCGGTCTCCCGGTTGGGGCTCGCCACCGAGCCGGAATCGAGGTGGTCGCGGCCGATCACGATCGGCGCCTTCACCTCGCCGCGGGCCACCATCTCGTTGAAGGCGAGGCCGAGCCGGTGGCGCTGGCCGAGCCCGACCCAGCAGATGCGGGCCGGCAGGCCCTGGAAGGCGATCCGCGACCGAGCCATGTCGAGCCAGGTGTGCAGGTGCGGGTCGTCGGGGATCAGTTCCTTCACCTTGGCGTCCGTGCGCCAGATGTCCTCCGGATCGCCGGACAGCGCGCACCAGCGGAACGGCCCGATCCCGCGACAGAACAGCGGGCGGATATAGGCCGGCACGAAGCCCGGGAAGGCGAAGGCGTTGGCGACGCCCATGTCCTTCGCCATCTGGCGGATGTTGTTGCCGTAATCGAGGGTCGGCACGCCCTCTCGCCAGAAGTCGAGCATGGCCTCGACCTGGACCGCCATGGAGCGCTTGGCCGCCTCGACGGTGCCGCGCGGGTCGCGCGCCCGCCGCTCCTCCCATTCGGCGAGGCTCCAGCCGGCCGGCAGGTAGCCGTTGAGGGGGTCGTGCGCGCTCGTCTGGTCGGTGACCGCGTCGGGCCTCACCCCGCGCCGCACCAGCTCCGGAAACACCTCGGCGGCGTTGCCCAACAGCCCGACCGAGACCGGCTTTCGCTCCCGACCCGCGCGCTCGATGATCGACAGCGCCTCGTCGAGGTCCTTCGCGGCGAGGTCGAGGTAGCGGGTGCGCAGGCGCATCTCGATGCGCGAAGGCTGGCACTCGACGGCGAGCATCGAGGCGCCGGCCATGGTCGCCGCGAGGGGCTGCGCGCCGCCCATGCCGCCGAGCCCGCCGGTGAGGATCCACCGGCGGGCGAGGTCGCCGCCGTAATGGCGCCGCCCGACCTCCGCGAAGGTCTCGTAGGTGCCCTGCACGATGCCCTGCGAGCCGATGTAGATCCAGGACCCGGCGGTCATCTGGCCGTACATCATCAGCCCGACCTTATCGAGGGCGTTGAAGTGCTCCCAGGTCGCCCAGCCGGGCACGAGGTTGGAATTCGCGATCAGCACGCGGGGCGCGTCCGCATGGGTGCGGAACACGCCGACCGGCTTGCCGGACTGCACGAGCAGGGTCTCGTCGCCTTCGAGGACGCGCAAGGCGGCGACGATGCGGTCGAAGCTCTCCCAGTCCCGCGCCGCCCGGCCGATGCCGCCGTAGACGACGAGCTCCTGCGGCTTCTCCGCCACCTCCGGATCGAGGTTGTTCATCAGCATGCGCAGCGGCGCCTCGGTGAGCCAGGACCTGGCCGAGAGCTCCGGCCCGCGCGGGCTGCGGACGACGCGGGCATTGTCGATGCGGGTGTTCATGCGCTCCTCCACGGGCGCATTGTCGCGAAGGACGCCCGGCGGGTCGAGGGGGGAACGCGCCGGGCGCCTCCGCGCCCGACGCCTCACGCCGGGTCGCCGCGCGGCAGGAAGATGCGGAATTCGGTGAAGGCGCCGGCGGCCGTGTCGACCGAGATCGCGCCGCCGTGGCGCTTGACGATGATGTCGTGGCTCAGCGACAGGCCGAGGCCGGTGCCCTCGCCGGGCGCCTTGGTGGTGAAGAAGGGCTCGAAGATCTTTCCCCGGATCGCGTCCGGGATGCCGCTGCCGTTGTCGCGAATCGTGATCTCCACGGCGTCGGCGAGGCCGCGGGTGGCGACCCGCAGCATCGGCTCGTGGCCGGGGGACGACGCCTTGTCGCCCCGGGTGGCGGCGTGGAAGCCGTTGGTGATCACGTTGATCAGCGCGCGCGTGACCTCCTGCGGAAACAGGACCACGCCGCCGGCGGCGGGATCGAGGGATTTCTCGATTGCGATGCGGAAGGCCGGATCCTCGGCCCGGGCGCCGTGATAGGCGAGGTTGAGGCTTTCCTCGACGAGGGCGTTGACGTCCGTCGCGACGCGCTCGCCGGTGCCGGCGCGGGAATGCAGGAGCATGTTCTTGACGATGGAATCGGCCCGGTTGCCGTGCTCGACCACCTTGCTGAGATTGCCGGACAGGAGCCCGAGGAGCTCGTCCAGATGGGCGGACCGGTCGGCGGGAACGAACCCGCGCAGCTCCTGCCTCAGCTCGTCCGCGAGCTCGATCGACAGCGCCGCGAAGTTGTTGACGAAGTTGAGCGGATTCTTGATCTCGTGGGCGATGCCGGCGGTCAGCTGGCCGAGGGAGGCGAGCTTCTCGGTCTGCACGAGCCGGTCCTGCGCGGCGCGCAGCTCGGCGAGCGATTGGGCGAGTTCGCGGGTGCGCGCCTCCACGTCCTCGTAGAGCCGGGCGTTCTGGATCGCCAGCACGGATTGGGCGGCGAAGGTCTGCAGGAGCTCGACCGTCGCGGGCGCGAAGGCGCCCGGCGCCCGCCGGCGCACCACGAGGGCGCCGACCGGCCGCTCCGAGCGCACGAGCGGGATCACGAGCAGCGCCCGGTAGCCGGCCCGCAGCACGATGTCGGTGACCGGGTTCGGCGGCTCGGCCGCGAGGTCGGCGACCTCGACCGGCATGCGCTGCTCCGCCGCCCGCCCGACCGTGCTCTCGCCGATCCGGATCGTCTGCCGGCCGATCGCCTCGATCAGGGCCCGGTCCATGCCGTAGGTCGCGCGCAGCCGGAACGCCTGGCGGCGGTTGCTGAACACGTAGATGGCGCCGGCCTCCGTCGCCGAGAGCTGCACCGCCTTGGCGACGATGGTCGACAGCACGGTCTCGAGGTCGAGGGTGGAGTTGACCGCCTGGCTGACCTCGCCCAGCGCCCGCAGTTCCGCCACCGATTGCGCGAGGTCGCGCGTGCGCGCCTGCACCTCCCCGAACAGGCGCGCGTTCTCGATGGCGATGACCGCCTGGTCGGCGAAGGTGCGCAACAGCTCGATCTGGCGCTCGCCGAAGGGGCGGACCTCCAGGCGGCGGATGCTGAGGCTGCCGATCGCCTCCTCGCCGCGCAGGAGCGGGACCGACAGGGTGGTGCGGTGGCCGAGGCGCACCGCCATCGCCCGTCCCTCCGGGAACTCGTCGCCGGCCGCGAGGAGATCGTGGACGTGGACGGGCGTTCGATCGACCACGGATCGCCCGGCGGTCCAGCCGCGCGACACGGCCCAGCGCTTGAAGTCGACCGGGATCGGCCCGTGATGGGCGGCGACCTGCAGGGCGCCGTCGCGCACGAGGGTGATCACCGCGTCGAAGGCGTCGCACAGGCGCGCGGCCGATTCGACCAGCGTGTCGAGCACCGCCTGGAGGTCGAAGGCCGAGCGGTTGATCACCTTGAGGACCTCGGCCGTAGCGGTCTGCTGCTGCAGGGCGTCGCCGAGGTCGCGGTTGCGATCCTCGATCTCCTCGAACAGCCGCACGTTCTCGAGGGCGATGACGGCCTGCTCGGCGAAGGTCTGCAAGAGCCGGATCTGCCGCGGCGGCAAGGTTCCGACCTCGGCGCTGTTGACCGCGATCGCGCCGATCGGGCGACCGCCCTTGAGCATCGGCACGGCGACGGCGCTGCGGTATCGGGCCGCCCGCGCGATGGCCTGCACCGTGTAGTCCGGGTCGACGAGGACGTCGGGGATCTCCTCCACGCGTCCGCTCAGGAGGGCGCGACCCGAGGTGCTTCCCCGGGTCGGCGGCGCGGGGAAGATGGCGCGGGTCGCCTCGATGCCCTCCTGCGACACGCCGTGATAGGCGACCGGATGCTGCAGCCGCCCGTCGTAGCGGAAGACGAAGCAGAACTCGGCCCGGCAGAGGCGCGCGGCGCTGCGCGCGATCATGTCGAAGACCGGCTGGACGTCCGTCGGCGATTTCGAGATCACGCCCAGGATGTCGCTCGTGGCGGTCTGCTGTTCGAGGGTTTCGGTCAGCTCCCGGTTGCGGGCCTCGACCTCGTCGAAC
>DATLFZ010000009.1:0-9312 GCA_035540795.1 Beijerinckiaceae bacterium
GGTCAGCGTTAGCGGAAATCGTGACATTGGCGCCGTTGATCTGGATCGTGCGAGCGCTCGCATTGCTGGCGAAGTTGGCGGCGGCCTCCAGTGTGGTCGGCGTCGCCGCCGTCCCGGAGTAGGTGTCGATGCTCGCTGTGATGCCGCCGCCCACGTCGAAGGTGATCTTGTTGTTGCTCAGCGACGAAGAGTTCGTCGTGTTCGTGGTGGTGGCGGCGCCCGGGGTCACGGACGGCCCCGTCTTGTCCTCGCGGGCCTGACGCGCCACCGCCTTCATGCTGTCGAGCGTTTTGGTGATCGCCTTCAGCGCGTTGTCGGCCGCCTCGATCGTCTTCACGGCGCTGCCCATCGAATCCATCAGCGCGCCGATGTCGTTGGCGCGGGTGTTGAGGCTGTGGGCGGTGAAGAAGTTCGACGGGTTGTCGAGGGCGCTGTTGACCCGCTTGCCGGTGGCGAGGCGGTTCTGGGTCTGGGTCATCATGTCCGACGTCTGCTGCAGGGCGAGCAGGTTCGACCGGACGCGCGACGAGAGAACGATGTTCGACATGGGGGTTCCTATCCTGGGGTCTACGCGCCGCCTACTGGCGGTCCCGCCCATCTGGGCAGGCCGGACCTAAGGAACGGTAAAGGTCCGCGCGCAGGAGCCCGGGAAAACCCCGCAGGAACGGCCGCTTGGGCCGAATCGCTTATTTCGGGACGCGCGAAGGCGGCCCCGGAGAGCCGCCTCGCCGTCGAATGGTGCCGTTACTGCTGCGGCATGACCCGCTGGGTCGGGACCGTGCCGGTCGCCGCCGGGTCGCGCACGGCAGGGGCGGCCCCCACGGTGCCGGTCTGCGGGACCATCTGCCCGGCCGGACCGCCGGCCTGATCGCCGCTGCCCAGGATCTCGCGGGACTGGTCCGGCGCCACGCGGCCGTGGATCTGGTCGCCCACGATGGTGTCGCGAGGCATCCCGACCGCGCCGGTCTGCGGCACCCGGTCGGCCGCCGGGCCGCCGGCCTGGTCGCCGCTGCCCAGGATCTCGCGGGACTCGTCCGGTGCCACACGGCCGTGAGTCTGGTCGCCGCGGATGGTGTCGTGCGGGACGCCGACGCCCTGCTGCGGGATCAGATCGCGGGCGGGCCCCCCGGTGACCTCGCCGCGGGGCAGCTGCTGGGCGATGACCGGCGAAGCGATGAAGGCGACCGCGGCCGCCAGGACGAACTTTCTCATCTCGAGCTCCTGTCGTTGTTCCGGATGCACGCCGGACGGCGCGGCCTCGGCCGCGCCCTCGACGACGCTCTACAGGGCAACGGACAGGGCCCCACCAAGTTCCGAAAAACCTTCATGAAATGCCGCGAGAATGAATGCTTGTGCTTTCCTATCCTTCCACTCCGGGCACGAACATCTCAGATTATCGCATCTCTTCTTCATGAACACGCACGAGCCCTCCCAGTCGTGGTCGCGTTGACAGGAGCCCACCCCGCCCTACCCTTCCGGGACCGGGAGCCTCCTCATGAAACTGCACGGCTATTTCCGCAGCAGCGCGGCCTACCGCGTGCGCATCGCCCTGAACCTCAAGGGCGTCTCCTACGAGCGGGTGTCGCATCACCTGCGCCGGGGCGATCAGCGCGCCGAAGCCTATCTCGCGCTGAACCCGCAGGGCCTCGTGCCGGCCCTCGAACTCGACGACGGGCGGGTGCTGACCCAGTCCCTCGCCGTGATCGAGTGGCTCGACGAGACCCGGCCGGAGCCTGCGCTCCTGCCGTCCGACCCTTTCCGGCGGGCGCGGGTGCGGGCCTTCGCGCTGGCGATCGCCTGCGACATCCACCCGGTGCAGAACCTCAAGGTGCTGAAACGCCTGCGCAAGCTCGGCCACGAGCAGGAGGCGATCGACGAATGGGCGGCCTGGGCCAACCGGGAGGGCCTCGCCGCCTGCGACAAGCTCGTTTTCGACGAGCCGGGCCCGTTCTGCTTCGGCGCGGCGCCGAGCCTCGCCGACGTGTGCCTCGTGCCGCAACTCGCCAACGCCCGCCGCTTCGGCGTCGACGTCGCGGCCTATCCGCGCCTCCTCGCCGCCGAGGCCGCCTGCCGCGCGCTCCCCGCCTTCGCGGACGCCGCCCCGGAGCGGCAGCCCGATTCCGAGTAGCCCCGGCTACAGGCGCAGGGCGACCGAGCGGGCGTGCGCCTCGAGCCCTTCGGCTCGGGCGAGGGCGACCGCCGCCGGGCCGAGGGCCCGCAGGGCGGCCGCGTCGCATTTCAGGATCGAGGTCCGCTTCATGAAGTCGAGCACGCCGAGCCCGGACGAGAACCGGGCCGAGCGCGCCGTCGGCAGGACGTGGTTCGGCCCGCCGACGTAGTCGCCGATCGCCTCGGGCGTGTGGCTGCCGAGGAACACGGCCCCGGCGTTGCGCACCCGCGCGGCGAGGGCGTCGGCGTCCCGGGCCTCGATCTCGAGGTGCTCCGGCGCCAGCCGGTCGACGAGGGGCAGCGCCGCGGCGAGGTCCGGCACGAGGACGATCGCCCCGAAGTCGCGCCAGCTCGCCCGGGCGATGTCGGCCCGGGGCAGTTCTTCGATCTGGCGCTCGACCGCCCGCGCGACCGCATGGGCGAGGGCGGCGCTGTCGGTGATCAGGATGGCCTGCGCCGCCGGGTCGTGCTCGGCCTGCGCCAGGAGGTCGGCGGCGACCCAGTCGGGGTTCGCGCCGTCGTCGGCGAGGATCAGCACCTCGGACGGCCCCGCGATCATGTCGATGCCGACCTGCCCGAAGACCCGGCGCTTCGCCGCGGCCACGTAGGCGTTGCCCGGGCCGACGATCTTGGCGACCGGGGCGATGGTGGCGGTGCCGTAGGCGAGGGCCGCCACCGCCTGGGCGCCGCCCACCCGGAAAATCTCGTCGATGCCGGCGAGGCGGGCGGCGGCGAGCACCAGCGGGTTGAGGGCGCCGTCGGGCGCCGGCACGACCATGACCGTCCGCGGGACGCCGGCGACCTTGGCCGGAACCGCGTTCATCAGCACGGAGGAAGGATAGCTCGCGGTGCCCCCCGGCACGTAGAGGCCGACCGCCTCGATCGGCGTCCAGCGCCAGCCGAGGGTCACGCCGAGGGCGTCGGTCTCGCTGCGGTCCTGCGGCTTCTGGGGGAGGTGGTAGGCCTCGATGCGCGCCTTGGCGAGGCGCAGCGCCTCGAGGGTCTCCGCCGGACAGGCGGCGACGGCCGCATCGAGCTCGGCATCGGAGACCCGCAGCCGGTCGGCGTCGAGGTCGAGCCGGTCGAAGCGGCGGGTATAGGCGAGGAGGGCCTCGTCGCCCCGGGCGACCACGTCGGAAAGGATGGCGGCGACGGCGGCGTCGACGTCCTGCGCCACCTCCCGCTTCGCCGCGAGAAGCTCTCCGAAGGCGCGCGCGAAGCCGGGCTCGCGCGCGTCGAGCCGGACCATCAGACCTCCTCGATGTCGTGGACCGGGCGGCTCTCGGCTTCCCAGATCGGTCCGAGGTCCTTCAGCTGGCTCTCGATGCACTCGGTCTCGAGGCGGATGGCGGCGCCGTCCGAGAAGTGGAGGGTGGCGACGCCGGAGGGGGCGTCGGTCGGCTCGAAGGTGATGCCGAGGAGGTTCAGGATCGCGTCCGGGTTGTTGCGGTCGATGCCCTTGCACCGGGCGCCGGAGACGCAGCCGAAATGCAGGCCCGCGAGGCGGCGGCGGGGCGGCTCGGCCGGGTCCGCCTCCCAGTCGAAGCGGCGCGCGCACAGGGCGAAGCGCCGCTCCTTCGGCAGATAGACGATGTCTCCCACCCGGACGATGGCGTCCTGCAGATGGGTGGAGATGATCGCGAGGTCCTCTTCGTCGAGGGCCACCAGTTTCAAGGGTTCGGGCGTTCCGGGCAAGGCGCGATCCTCGTCTCTCGTTGCTCCGGTAGGTAGAGACGGCGACGCGTCACTGCAACGGGGCGGGACCGCCGGCGCGTTGCTCAGCCGCGCAGGCGCTCCACCTCGGCTCCGCAACGGCCGAGCTTGGTCTCCAGCGCCTCGAAGCCGCGGTCGAGGTGGTAGACCCGGTTGATGGTCGTCTCCCCCTCGGCCGCGAGCCCGGCGATGACGAGGGAGACCGAGGCGCGCAGGTCCGTCGCCATGACCGGGGCGCCGCGCAGGCGGGGCACGCCCTCGACGAGGGCGGCGTCGCCGTCGAGGCGGATGCGGGCTCCGAGCCGGGCGAGCTCCTGCACGTGCATGAAGCGGTTCTCGAAAATCGTCTCCCGGATGCGGGCGGTGCCCTCGGAGCGGGTCATCAGGGCCATGAACTGGGCCTGGAGGTCGGTCGGGAAGCCCGGGAAGGGGTCGGTGGTCACGTCGACCGGAGCGAGGCCGCTGCCGTCGCGCCGCACCCGGATGCCGTCCGGGCCGGCGGAGATCTCCGCGCCCACCCGGGACAGCACGTCGAGGGCGGCTTGCAGGAGCTCGGGGCGGGTCTGTTCGAGGAGAACGTCGCCGCCCGTCATGGCGACCGCCATGGCGTAGGTGCCGGTCTCGATCCGGTCCGGCAGCACGTCGTGCGAGGCCCCGCCGAGGCGGGCGACCCCCTCGATCTCGATCCGGGAGGTGCCGGCCCCCGCGATGCGGGCGCCCATCTTGCCGAGGCACGCCGCGAGGTCGGCGACCTCGGGCTCGCGGGCGGCGTTCTCGATGACGGTCACGCCCTCGGCGAGGCTCGCCGCCATCAGCGCCACGTGGGTGCCGCCGACCGTGACCTTGGGGAAGACGATCTCGGCCCCCTTCAGCCCGTCCGGCGCCCGGGCGACCACGTAGCCGCCCTCGACCTCGATTTTCGTCCCCAGGCGCTCCATGGCCATGATCAGGAGGTCGACCGGCCGGGTGCCGATGGCGCAGCCGCCGGGCATCGACACCCGCGCCTCGCCCATGCGGGCGACGAGGGGGGCGAGCACCCAGAAGCTCGCCCGCATGGTCGAGACGAGCTCGTAGGGGGCGCAGGTGTCGGTGATGGTGCGCGCCGCCAGGCGCAGCGTCTGGCCGGTCTCCGTGGTCTCGCCGGGGCGCTTGCCGGCGATCATGTGGTCGACGCCGTGATTGCCGAGGATGCGCAGGAGCGAGGCGATGTCGGCGAGGCGCGGCACGTTGGTGAGCTCGAGCGTCTCCTGGGTGAGGAGGCTCGCGATCATCAGCGGCAGGGCCGCGTTCTTGGCGCCCGAGATCGGGATCGTGCCGTGGAGCGGGGCCCCGCCCCGGATGCGAATGCGGTCCATGATCCCCTCGTGCTTGGCCCTGCCTAGCCGTTTTCCCGGTCGGGCTCCACAACCGGCGCGGGCTCCCCGCGCTCGCCCTCCCGCCGGCGGGCCTGGGCCTTGCGGCGCTTGAGGTTCTCGCGCAGGGCGGCCTTGAGGCGCTCCGCCCGCTCCTTGTCGGCCATCGCTCCCGACCCCGCGTTCTGCACGCGACGCATGGTCGCCGCGCTCAATTAAGGACTTCAAGCCTGCGCCTCAACGGGACTATGCTGCGGCGGGCGCTTGATCCGCGTCAAAGCGCCGGTAGGCGGGGGGCCATATCGGTGGGCCGGTTACTCTCGATCTCGTCCGTCCCCGCGGGCGACCTCATCCCCCGGTGAGACCATGGACTACCAAGCCGTCTTTCGCAGCGCCATCGACCAGCTGAAGAGCGAGCGCCGCTACCGCGTGTTCGCCGACCTCGAGCGGGTCGCCGGCCGCTTCCCGCAGGCGGTCTGGCACGCGCCGGACGGACGGCGCGAGATCACCGTCTGGTGCTCCAACGACTATCTAGGCATGGGCCAGCACCCGGACGTGATCCGGGCCATGACCGAGACCGCGCGCCGCCTCGGCACCGGCGCCGGCGGGACCCGCAACATCTCCGGGACGAGCCACCCGGTGGTCGAGCTCGAGGCCGAGCTCGCCGACCTGCACGGCAAGGAGGCGGCCCTCGTCTTCACCTCGGGCTACGTGTCGAACCAGGCCGGCATCTCGACGCTCGCCCGCCTCATCCCCGACTGCCTGATCCTGTCCGACGCCCTCAACCACAACTCGATGATCGAGGGCGTGCGCCAGTCGGGCCGGGAGAAAGTCATCTTCCGCCACAACGACCTCGCCCACCTCGAGGAGCTCCTCGCCGCGGCGGGCGACCGGCCGAAGCTGATCGTCTTCGAGAGCGTCTATTCGATGGACGGCGACATCGCGCCGATCCACCGCATCTGCGACCTCGCGCAGAAATACGGCGCCATGACCTATCTCGACGAGGTCCACGCGGTCGGCATGTACGGCCCGCGCGGCGGCGGCGTCGCCGAGCGCGACGGGGCCATGGACCGGGTCGACGTGATCGAGGGCACCCTCGCCAAGGCTTTTGGCGTGATGGGCGGCTATCTCGCCGCCTCCGAGGCCGTGATCGACGCGGTGCGCAGCCACGCGCCGGGCTTCATCTTCACCACCGCGCTGCCGCCCGGCGTCGCCGCGGCGGCGACCGCCTCGGTGCGCCACCTCAAGCGCTCGGAGATCGAGCGGGCCGGCCAGCGCCGGCAGGTCGCCAAGACCAAGGCCGCGCTCGCCCGGGCCGGGCTGCCCCTGTCGCCGACCTCGACCCACATCGTGCCGGTGATCGTGGGCGACGCGGAGTTGTGCAAGGCGGCGACGGACCGCCTGCTCGAGCGGCACGGCATCTACATCCAGCCGATCAACTACCCGACCGTGCCCCGCGGCACCGAGCGCCTGCGCATCACGCCTGGTCCCCTCCACGACGACGCCGCCATCGCGGCGCTGACGCAGGCCCTCGTCGAGGTCTGGACGGCCCTCGGGCTGCCCTTCGCCGAGCGCGCGCTGGCCGCGGAGTAGCCGGGCGCGACAGCGGACGCGGGATCGGCTAAAGCCCGGTCCATGATCGAAGACATGCCCGCAGTCCGCGCGCAGCTGCGCGACCATTGGCAGAGCATCGGGATCGACCTCGTAAAGCGCGGCTTCCCGCCCGAGGCCGTGTTCGAGTCGATGCTCACGGTCGGCCTCGCCGGCCTGGTGGAGTTGCAGGGCAAGGACGCCGCCGCCGAATGGCTCCTCGCCGTCGCCCGCCGCCTGTCCGAGCAGGTGAAGACCGAGGCGGAGGCGATGCGTGAGGCCTCCGGCGCGACCAAGAACTGACCCATGCTGCCGCACCCCCTCGTCGCCATCCTGCGCGGGCTTTCGCCCGAGAACGCTCTGCCGATTGGCGAAGTGCTCGTCCGGGCGGGGTTTCGGGTGATCGAGGTGCCGCTGAACTCGCCCGACCCGTTCGACAGCATCGCCCGGCTCGCCCGCGCCTTCGGCGACGCGGCGCTCATCGGAGCGGGCACGGTGCTCGCGCCGGCCGACGTGGACCGGGTGGCCGAGGCTGGCGGGCGCCTCGTCGTCAGCCCGAACTTCGATCCGGACGTGGTCGCCCGGACCAACACCCTCGGCCTCGTCTCGGCCCCGGGCGTGTGCACGCCGAGCGAGGCCTTCGCGGCGCTGAAGGCCGGGGCGGACGTGCTCAAGCTGTTCCCGGGCGAGATGATCCCGCCCGCCATCGTCAAGGCCCTGCGGGCGGTGGTGCCGGCGAGCGCCAAGCTCGTCCCGACCGGCGGGGTCGGGCCGCACAACATGAAGGCCTACGCCGAGGCGGGCGCCGACGGGTTCGGCATCGGCGGCGAGCTGTTCAAGCCGACCTACGCCCTCGACGAGATCGCCGCCCGGGCGCAGGCGCTGATCCGGGCCGCCCAAGACGCCTTTCCGGCCGCCACGCGTTGAAGAGCGGCGCGGCAAGCGCCAGCTAAGCGGCAGCGAGGAGCTCTGCCATGGGCCTGTTCGGATCCAAGAAGACCGCGGAGAAGGCGTTTCCGGTGAGCCGGACCGAGGAGGAATGGGCGCGCACCCTCTCGCCGGAGCAGTACTACGTCCTGCGCCGGCACGGCACCGAGCGCGCGGGCACGAGCCCGCTCAACCGCGAGAAGCGCACCGGCACCTTCGTCTGCGCCGGCTGCGGCAATCCGCTTTTTCAGTCCGACACCAAGTTCGAGAGCGGCACCGGCTGGCCGAGCTTCTTCCGGCCGATCGAGGGCGCGGTCGAGACCTCCGAAGACCGCAGCTTCTTCATGACCCGGACCGAGGTCCATTGTGCGAAGTGCGGCGGCCATCTCGGCCACGTCTTCCCGGACGGCCCTCAGCCCACGGGGGAACGCTACTGCATGAACGGCGTCGCCATGGGCTTCGAGCCCGCCGCGGGCGAGAAGTAGACCGATGCAGGTCCTGCGCGTCCCAACCACGCCGTTCTCCGACCAGAAGCCCGGCACCTCCGGCCTGCGCAAGAAGGTGCCGGTGTTCCGCCAGCCGGCCTATGTCGAG
Source organism: Beijerinckiaceae bacterium (assembly GCA_035540795.1). GTDB lineage: Bacteria > Pseudomonadota > Alphaproteobacteria > Rhizobiales > Beijerinckiaceae > JAJKJG01. The sequence goes on from DATLFZ010000009.1 coordinate 8,346, forward strand.
AACTTCGTCCAGGCGATCTTCGACAGCGTCGAAGGCCGGGACGGCGCCACCCTCGTCGTCGGCGGCGATGGCCGCTACCTCAACCGCGAGGTCGTCCAGATCATCCTGAAGATGGCGGCCGCGAACGGTTTTCGCCGCGTCCTGGTCGGCCGCGGCGGCCTCCTCTCGACGCCGGCGGTGTCGAACCTCGTGCGCAAGCACGGGGCAATCGGGGCCGTCGTCCTGTCGGCGAGCCACAACCCGGGCGGGCCGGACGGCGATTTCGGCATCAAGTTCAACGTCTCCCACGGCGGGCCGGCGCCGGAGGCGGTGACGGACGCGATCTTCCGGCGCACCCGCGAAATCGCCGAGTACCGCATCCTCGACGCGCCCGACCTCGACCTCGAGCGCTTGGGCGAGGTCCGGCTCGGCCCGACGACGGTCGCGGTGATCGATCCGGTCGCGGATTACGCCGCGCTGATGGAGCGCCTCGTCGATTTCGACCGCATCGCCGGCCTTTTTCGCGGCGGCTTCCGGATGCGCTTCGACGCCATGAGCGCCGTCACCGGGCCCTACGCGAGGGAAATCCTGGAGGGCCGCCTCGGCGCGCGCGCCGGCACGGTGATGAACGGGGAGCCCCTGCCCGATTTCGGCGGCCACCATCCCGACCCGAACCCGGTCCACGCGGCCGATCTGATCGCGCTCATGAACGGCCCCGACGCGCCCGATTTCGGCGCCGCCTCGGACGGGGACGGCGACCGCAACATGATCGTGGCGCCCGGCCTGTTCGTCACCCCGAGCGACAGCCTCGCCATCCTGACCGCGCACGCGCACCTCGCCCCGGGTTACGCCACCGGCCTGTCCGGCGTCGCCCGCTCGATGCCGACGAGCCGCGCCGTCGACCGGGTGGCGAAGCGCCTGGGCCTGCCCTGCTTCGAGACTCCCACCGGCTGGAAGTTCTTCGCCAACCTCCTCGACGCCGGCATGA
>DATLFZ010000010.1:0-12611 GCA_035540795.1 Beijerinckiaceae bacterium
AGCGGGACCGTACCCGAAGACGAACATGGCCGAGGTGAGCGGATGAGGCGGCGGGCGTTCCTCGCGATCCTCGGCGGGGCGGCCGCACCTCTGTTTCCGCTCGCTCCTCGCGCGCAGCAGGCCGATGGCCTGCGCCGTCTCGGCGTCCTCTTCGTCCTGGGGGAAGAGCAGGTGCGGCCGTTCATCGCCGCGCTGAAGGACGGCCTTCGGAGCGCGGGATGGGAGGAGGGGCGAAACCTCCAGGTCGAGATGCGCTTCTGCCGGAGCGATCCGCACCTCGTCAGGCTCTATACGGACGAGCTGCTCGGCCTGAAGCCGGACGTCGTCCTGGCTCAGGGCGTCGTCGGAGCGGCGGCCTTGAAGCAGGCCACCGCCTCCGTCCCGGTCGTGTTCGTACAGGTCCAGGACCCGGTGGGCGGCGGGATCGTCGCCAGCCTCTCGCGCCCGGAAGGCAATCTCACCGGCTTCACGAACTTCGACTACGAGATGGTCGGCAAGTGGTTGGAGCTGCTGAGAGAATTGAGCCCGAACACGACCCGGGCCCTGGCCATCATCAATCCGGACAACCGCGCCCGCTGGAACGACTACGCCGCGGCCTTCCAAAAATTCGCTCCTGCGCTCGGCATGAGCCCGCTGATGGCCGGGGTGCGGGATGCGACCGAGATCGAGCGCGCGATCGTCGCCTTCGCCCACGAGCCGAACGGCGGCTTGGTGGTGTTGCCCGATGCCACGATCGGCGTGCAATGGAAGCTCATCACCGAGCTTTCGGTGCGCCACCGCCTGCCCGCGGTGTACTCCTCCGGCAACGCGGCGCGGCTGGGTGGACTCGCGGCCTACGGCGACCGCGTCGAAGAGCAATATCGACGTGCGGCCTCCTACATCGACCGGATCTTGCGCGGAGCCCGACCGGGCGACCTTCCGGTCCAGGCCACCGAACGGTTCGAGACCGTGCTCAATCTGAAGACTGCGGCCGCGCTGGGTATCGCGGTCTCGCCTGCGCTCCTCGCCCGCGTCGACGAGGTGATCGAGTAGGGGCGGACGTTGCAGAAGCGCCCACGACCGGGCGCCCATAGCTTGCGGCCTCAGAGGAGGCCGAGGTCGACCAGTTCGCGGCGAAGCGATTCGGGCATGGCGCCGAGGGCGGCGCGGTCGAGGTCGCGGGGGGCGTCCTTGGCCTCGAGATAGCGCCAGCCCTGAAAGGGCCGGCACGGCCGCGGCTCGACGGCCACCACCACCGGCTCGAGGACGAGGTGGCAGCGGCCGATCCCGTCCTTGTCGGTGAAGGGCCGCACCGCCAGGAGCCGCTGCCGGCAGGCGAGCTGGCCCTTGATCACCCAGTAGAGCGAGCCGCCGTCGAGTTCGTCGCAGCGCTTCGGCACCATGCGGGTGGTGTGGGTCTGCTCGTAGACCCGGCCGAGGCGGCGGAAATGGGCCTCGTTCTCCTCGATCCACTCTTCCAGGTCGCGGATCGAGTCGCAGCCGACGCAGAGCTTCAGAAGGTTGAGCGGCATCGCGGCTCCATAAGGCGGCGGCGGCGGGCCGTCGCTGCGTCGTTCAGTCCCCGGTCCGGATCACCACCAGCTTGGCGCCTTCGGCGACCTGCTGGCCCGCCTCGGCGACCTCCGCGACCTCGCCGTCGCTCGGGGCCAGGAGGGCGTGCTCCATCTTCATGGCCTCGACCACGGCCAGGCGCTGGCCCTTCTCGACCCGGTCGCCCGGCTGCACGAACACCGCCACCAGCTTGCCGTGCATCGGCGCCTTGACGAGGCCGCCTTCGTCGAGGTGCTCGAGGTCGACCGCGAACGGGTCGTAGGCGGCAACCGCGGTCTGGCGGCCCTCCCGCAGGACGATGACGCCGTCCTGCGTGGGGACGAACCGGGCGCCGCCTTCGTGATAGGCGCGGTCGCCGGTCTCTCCGTCGCCGAACCGGGCGGCGACCCCGTGCGGCCCGCCGCCGCCCCAGACCAGCGTCACGTCGTGCCGCTCGCCTTCGACCGTCACCGGCATCCCCTGCGCCCGGGCTCCGCCGAGCTGGAAGGCATCGTGCGCGTCCCACGGCGAGGCAGGCCCCGGCGTCCGGCGCCATTCGCGGTGGAGGAGCTCGAGCGCACCGAGCCGCACGGCCTCCGGATCGAGAGGGCGCGGCACGGCGCCGAGCGCGGCGAGGTTGCGGTCGATGAAGCCGGTGTCGAAGGCGCCGGCGCGGAACTCGGGAGCCTCGCAGAGCGCCTTCAGGAAGGCGAGATTGGTCTTCGGCCCCGCGACCACGGTCTCGCCGAGCGCCGCGGCGAGCCGGTCGAGCGCCTCGTCCCGGGTCGGCGCATGGGCGATCAGCTTGGCGATCATCGGGTCGTAGAAGGGGGTGACCACGTCCCCCTCGACGACGCCGGTGTCGACGCGTAAGCCCTCCCCGTCCGGGAAGCGCAGGGCCCACAGCCGACCGGTCGAGGGCAAGAATCCCTTTTCCGGGTCCTCGGCGTAGAGGCGGGCCTCGACCGCGTGGCCGGCGGGCGCGAGGTCGTCTTGCGCGAAGGGCAGCGGCTCGCCCGCCGCGACCCGGAACTGCAGCTCGACGAGGTCGAGCCCGGTGATCGCCTCGGTCACCGGGTGCTCGACCTGGAGGCGGGTGTTCATCTCCATGAACCAGAAGCGGTCGGCGCGCAGCCCGTCGCGGGCGTCGGCGATGAACTCGACCGTGCCGGCGCCCACGTAGCCGACCGCCCGGGCCGCCTCGACCGCCGCCCGGCCCATCGCCTCCCGCACCTCGGGAGTCATGCCCGGGGCCGGCGCCTCCTCGATCACCTTCTGGTGCCGGCGCTGGAGCGAGCAGTCGCGCTCGAACAGGTGGACCACGTTGCCGTGCCGGTCGGCGAAGACCTGCACTTCCACGTGCCGCGGCGACAGCACGTATTTTTCGACGAGGACGCGGGGATCGCCGAAGGCGCCTTGCGCCTCCCGCTGCGCGGAAGCGAGCGCCGCCTCGAACTCGGCCACCTTGTCGACCCGCTTCATGCCCTTGCCGCCGCCGCCGGCGACCGCCTTGATCAGGACCGGGTAGCCGATCTCGTAGGCCTTCTGGCGCAGGAAGTCGGGCTCCTGCCGGCTGCCGTGGTAGCCCGGCACCACCGGCACGCCCGCCTTGTCGACCAGCGCCTTGGCGGCGTCCTTCAGGCCCATGGCGCGGATGGCGGAGGCCGGCGGGCCGACGAAGACGATGCCGGCCGATTCGCACGCCTCCGCGAAATCCGGGCGCTCCGACAGGAAGCCGTAGCCGGGATGGATGCACTGCGCCCCCGTGCGCCTCGCCACGTCCAGGATGCGCTCGATCACGAGGTAGCTCTCGGCCGCCGGCGCAGGGCCGACGCGGTGCGCCTCATCCGCCTCGCGCACGAACAGCGCGCCCGCATCGGCTTCGGAATGCACGGCGATGGTGCGCATGCCGAGCCGGCGCGCGGTGCGGATGATGCGGCAGGCGATCTCGCCGCGATTCGCGATCAGCACCGACTGGAGCACCGGACCTCCCTCCCCTCCCGAGCAATGCGCGCCCGCGCGGCGCCTGTCCAGAGCGCCGGCGATCCGGAACCTCGGCGCGGAGGCGGAGTTGGCCTGCGGCCGAGACGACGAGACCGGAGCCGATGCGATGAGGACGATCCTGGCCTGCGCGCTCGCCGCGCTCGCCTTCGCGGCGCAGGCGCAGACCCCGCCGCCGGGCGGGCAGGCACCCGCCCCGGCCCAGCCCCTGCCGCCGAACGTGCCGGCGGTGAAGCTCGACTTCTACCAGGGCGGCCCCGGGGACATCCTGGTCTCCAAGCTCAAGGGCGCCCGGGTCCAGAACCTGCAGAACGAAGAGCTCGGCCGGATCGAGGACGTGATCATCGACGAGCAGCGGGACATCCGCGGCTTCGTCATCACCCTCGCCGGGACGGAGAAGCGGACGACCGCCCTTTCGGCGGCCTCGGTCATCTTCGCCCGCCAGGCGGACGGCGCCGTCCAGGCGGTGATCAACGCCACCGAGCTCGGCCTGCGCAACGCCCCGCCCTTCGCCTACGAGGGCGCGGGCGTGCGGCGCTGACCCGATTCGGCCCTCGGAAACGGCTTCGGCCGCGCCCGCGCCGTGCTATCACGGCGCCCTGAGGCGCGGAGAAGCTCGATGGCGCAGCATCGGATCGAGGCGGGGCCGGACACGGTCCACTGGGGCTATTTCGACGCGGGCCTCGCGCCGGTCCTGACGATCGACAGCGGCGACACCGTCACGATCTCCACCGTGTCGGGCGGACCGGAGATGATGCCGGGTCCCCCCCTCGTCGTCCCGCCGGCGCTGAAGGCCGTGCACGCGGCGCACCGGCCGAAGCTGCCCGGACACATCTGCACCGGCCCGGTCGCCGTGCGCGGCGCCAGGGCGGGCCAGGTGCTCGAGGTGAAGATCGAGGCGATCGCGCTCCACTACGACTGGGGCTACACCTACTCGGCGCCGCTCAAGGGCGCGCTGCCGGACGATTTTTCCGACCTCCACCTCATGCATCTCACCCTCGACCGGGAGCGCATGACCGGGCGCCTGCCCTGGGGGCTCGACCTGCCGCTCGCGCCGTTCTTCGGGGTGATGGCGGTGGCGCCGCCGCCCGCCTGGGGCGCCGTCTCGACGCTGCCGCCCCGGCGCAACGGCGGCAACCTCGACAACAAGGAGCTCGTCGCCGGCACCACGCTCTACCTGCCGATTCACGTCGACGGGGCCCTGTTCTCGGTCGGCGACGGCCACGGCGTCCAGGGGGACGGGGAGGTCTGCGTCACCGCCATCGAGACCGGCCTGATCGGCACCTTCCGCCTCGCCGTCCGCGACGACATCGCATTGGTCTGGCCCCGGGCCGAGACGCCGACCCACATCATGACCATGGCCTTCGACCCGGACCTCGACGATTGCGTGGTCATCGCGCTTCGCGAGATGATCGACCTGATCCACGCCCGCACCGGCCTCTCGAAGCAGGAGGCCTACGCCCTGTGCAGCCTGATCGCGGATCTGCGCATCACGCAGGTGGTCAACGGCACCAAGGGCGTCCACGTGATGCTCGACAAGCGCTACCTGAAGGGCCGCTGACTAGACGAGCCCGCCGTTCACGTGGACCACCTGCCCGGTGACGTAGCTCGCCTCGGCGGAGCACAGGAAGCGCACAACGGCGGCGACCTCATCCGGCGTGCCGACGCGCCCGAGCGGCACCTTCCTGGCGTGAACATCGAACTCGGCGCCCGAGAGGGCGCGGCCGGCGCGCGGATCCTTGCGGATCAGTCCCGGGACGACGCAGTTCACCAAGATCCCGTCCGGGGCGAGCTCGACCGCGAGCGCCCGGGTCAGCGCCTCGAGCGAGGCCTTGGCCGCGCTCGAGGCGGCGAAGGTCGGGTAGTCGGGCCGCAGCACGTGCGCCGTGTGCGAGCCGATCGTCACCACCCGCCCGGCGGCGGATTTTCGCAACCACGGCAACGCCCTGGCCACGAGGTCGAGGAACCCGCCTGCGATCACCGCATGGGCCCTGTCGAGGCGGGCCCGGTCGAGATCGGCGAAGGGGGTGCGATCGGCGAAGCCCGCATTGGCGACGAGCACGTCGAGGCCGCCGAAAGCCTCCGCCGCAGCGACGAGCCGTTCGGCCGTGTCCGGCGAGGCGAGGTCGCCGAGCACGATCGCGGTCCGCGCGCCGGCGGCCTCGACCTGCGCCGCCACGCGCTCGCAGCCCTCCCGGTTGTCGCGGGCGTGCAGGACGATTCCCGTGTCGGGTCCCGCCAGCGCCAGGGCGATCGCCGCGCCGATGCCGCTGCCCGACCCGGTCACCAGGATTCGTCGCATCACCCCTTGTCCGCGACCCAGCGCATGATGTGGCGCGCCACGCCGACGAGCTCGCCCCGCTGGTTCCGCGCCTCGATGTCGGACAGGGACTGGCGCTTCACCGGGTCGATCTCGACCACCTTGTAGGTGAGCGTGATCGTGTCGCCGATGAAGACCGGGCCGAGGAAGCGCACCCGGTCGTAGCCGAGCGAGACCGGCGTCTCGTCGCCGGCGAGCGCGTTCGAGCGGTCGACCATCATCGTCGAGCACGTGGACATGAAGCCGACGAGCAGCGCGCCGTGGGCGATGCGCCGGCCGAACTTCGAGCCCGCCATGTACTGCTCGTTGACGTGGTTCGCGGCGAGGTCGCCGGTGATGCCGGCGAAGAGGTAGACGTCGCTCTCGCCCACCGTCTTGGCGAAGGTGACGCTGTCGCCGACCTTGACGTAGAAATCGGCCATCAGCCCCCCTCCCCGATCCGGACCACGCCCTCGCGGGCGAGCGTGTCGATCTCCTGCGACCCATAGCCGAGCTCGCCCAAGATCTCGGCGGTCTGGCCGCCCAGCGCCGGCGGCGGCCGGCGGATCTCGGCCGCCTCCCCGTCGTACAGCACCGGGTGGTTGACGAGGGTCACCGGCGCGCCCTCCGGGCCGGCGCCCGGCACCGTGACGAGCGAGTTCATGTGCCGCACCTGCGGGTCGGCGGCGATGGCGGCGTAGTCCTGCACGCGGGCGTGCCACACCCGGGCGCCCTCCATCCGGGCGATCCACTCCGCGCTCGGCCGCGTCTTCAGGCGCTCGGCGATGATGCCGCCGATCTCGTCCTGCTTGGTCCACGTATCCCCGTCCGCGTAGGCGAGGAGGCGCGGCTCCTCGATCACGTCGGCGAGGACGGACAGCGCGCAGAGGGAGACGGCGAGGTGGCCGTCCTGCGTGGGATAGACCCCGTAGGGCGCCGAATAGTACCAGCCGGCCACGTGCCGGTGGGCGTTGATCCGGGCGGGCTTCTCCGGGGCGTTGAGCCAGGCGGTGAGGGATTCGGACTGCAGGTCGAGGGCGGCCTGCATCAGGCTCACGTCGACCCGGCAGCCCTGGCCGGTGCGGGTGCGTCGCACCAGCGCCGCGAGGACGCCCATGGCGAGGATCGCCGCGCCGTGATGGTCGATCACCGACACCCCGGCCGGCCGCGGCCCCGTATGGGCCTGCCCGGTGATCGCCATCATCCCGAACAGGGCTTGCGCCAGGAGGTCCTGGCCCGGGCGCTCCACATAGGGGCCGGTCGGCCCGTAGCCGGAGGCCGAGGCGTAGACGAGGGAGGGATTTCGCGCCTTCAAGGCCTCGTAGCCGAAGCCGAGCTTCTCCATCACGCCCGGCCGAAAATTCTCGGCGACCACGTCGGCGCCGTCGACGAGTCTTAGGGCGATCTCCTTGCCCTTGGGGGATTTCAGGTCGAGCGCGATGCTGCGCTTGTTCCGGTTGGCGCACAGGTGGAGCATGCTCTGGCCGTCGATCCACAGGTCGCCGCTGCTCCAGTGGCGCTGCCAGCCGCCCTCCGGCGTCTCGATGGCGATCACGTCGGCGCCGAGGTCGCCGAGCGCCTGGATCCCCATCGGCCCGAGCAAGAAGTGGTTGAAGCTGACGACCCGGGTGCCCTGGAGCAGATCGAGCATGCGCGTTCCCCGCCGGCGCCTCCCGGCGGCGCGACGCTAGCACCCGCGCGCGGCGGGCGACAACGGGTCAGCCGAAGCGCGGCTTCTCCTTGGCGAAGAAGGCGCGCACGCCCTCGGCGCAGTCCGGCGAGGCGAAGACCGCTTCGCTCATCGGCAGGGTGGCGGCGATCGCCTCCGCTTCGGGGCGGTCGAAGGCGAGGGCGACCGCCTCCTTGCACACGAGCAGGGCCAGCGCCGGCTGGCCGGCGAGCCGGCGCGCCGTCTCCTGCGCGGCCGCGAGCGCCCGCCCCTTCGGCACGACCGCGTTGACGAGCCCCCAGGCGAGGGCCGTCTCGACCGGGAGGGGGTCGCCGAGAAACATCATCTCCTTGGCCCGCCCCTCGCCGATGCGGCGGGTCACCCGCACGGTGCCGCCGCCGCCCGGAAACACGCCGAGGCGCAGCTCGGGCAGGGCGACGGAAGAGCCCTCCTCCGCCACGAGGAGGTCGCAGCACACGGCGAGTTCGAGCCCGCCGCCATAGGCGATGCCGTTGAGCGCCGCGACGGTCGGCTTCGGGAAGGCGGCGAGCCGGCTCCAGGTCTCGTTCTCGAGGGCGAGCTTGCGCGGCACGACCGTGCCCGCCGCCATCAGCGCGGGGAACTCGCGCACGTCCGAGCCGGCGCAGAAGGCCTTTTCGCCCGAGCCGGTGAGGACGAGGGCGCGGACGGCCTCGTCCGCCGCGAGTTCGCCGAGGAGCTCGTGCAGCCGGCGCGTCAGGGCGAGCGTGACCAGGTTGAGGGGCGGGTTGTTCAGGGTCAGCGTCGCGACCCCGTCCTCGACGGCGCAAAGAACCTCGCTCATGTCCCCTCCTCCCCGACCGCGATCCCGGATTCCCCCAACGTGGCCAGTGCCGCGCCCGTGAGCGCCTCCGTGCCGATCGACGCGTCGAGACGGCGCCAGCCGACCGGGCCGACATCGTAGCCGACCTGTTGCGCCACCACGGCCGCGCCCGCGTCCGACGCGTCGCCCCGGCGCGCCTCGACCCTTTTGGTCAGAACCGCGGCCGGGGCCTCGAGCCACAGGCCCGCGAAGGCGCAGCCCGCGTCCCGCGCGACCGCCTCGATCGCGGCGCGCTCGTCCGGGCGGGCGTGGACCGCGTCCACGACCACGGCCGAGCCGGCATGGACCGCGAGCGCCGCCTGCCGCTGCAGGCGGGCATAGACCTCGCGGGTGACAGCGGGATCATAGGCGTCGGCCGGCAGGCGTTCGGTCTCGGGCACGCCGAACAGGCGCTTGCGCTCGACGTCGCTGCGCAGGTGGACCGCGCCGGGCGGGCGGCCGAGGCGCGGCGTCAGCGCCGCGGCGAGGGTGCTCTTGCCCGTGCCCGACAGGCCTCCGACCGTGAGGAGGAAAGCCGGCGCCGGGGCGAGAAAGGTCTCGGCGAAGGCGAAGTAGCGCCGAGCCTCCGCGGTCGCCTTGGCGCGGCCCTCGCCCGTCAGGTGCGGCAGGGCCGCTGCGGTCACCTTGGCGCGGATGGCCGCGCGCAGGCTGAGGAACAGCGGCAGCGCGGCGAGGCCCTGCAGATGCGCCTCGTCCGTGCCCCAGAGGTAGCGGTTGAGGAGGAGGTTGGCCTCCGCCCGCAGGTCCCGCTCCCACAGGTCCATGAGCAGGAAGGCGAGGTCGTAGAGCACGTCGCCGGTAGCGATGGCGTCGTCGAACTCGATGGCGTCGAACAGGACCGGCTCGCCGTCGAGGAGGACGATGTTGCGCAGGTGCAGGTCGCCATGGCAGCGGCGCACGAAGCCGGCCTCGCCGCGGGCGAGGAGCAGCGGCCGCAGCGCCGAAAGCGAACCCCCTGCCGCCCGCGTGAGCGCCGCGGCCCGGTCGGGCGGAAAAAGGTCCGGGGTCTCGGCGAAGGCTTCCCGGTTCTCCTCCACGTAGCGGGCGAGCGCATCGGTCGCCGCCGCACCGTCCCGCACCGGCGCCCGCTCGTGCGAGGCGATCACCGCCACGGCGAGGCGGGCGAGGAGGTCGCGGCCGAGCCCGTCGGCCGCCACCCGGTCGAGGGTGCGGCTCTCGTCGAAGCGGCGCATGTGGACGGCCCACTCGACCGGCTCGCCTGCGCCGCCGAGGCGCAGCCCGTCGCCGTCCCGGACGATCGGGACGACGCCGCGATAGAGGTCCGGCGCGTTCGGTCGGTTGATCGCGACCTCCGCCGCGCAGGCGGCCTTGCGCTTTGCGAGGGTGGAGAAGTCCATGAAGGGGAAGCGCACCGCCCGCTTCACCTTCCAGGCGTTCTCGCCCGCCAGGAACACGACCGCGCCGTGCGTGTCGATCCGCCGGACCGGCCCGCCATGGGTGCCGGGGTCGGCGAGGAAGTCGAAGATCTCGCTCTGGTCGGCGACGACGTGCGACACGAGGGGCTCCACCCGCGCCAAGCACCACCCCCGTGCGGCCGGGTCAAGCCGGCGGGCGAACCGGAGCGGCGCTGCCGCGTTCCTGGTGCAACGGAGGAGGTTTCATGGACATCGCCGTCGACAAGGTCTGCGACCTGATCGCCCGGGTGCGCGCGATCGACGTGAAGGAGGGCGACACCGATCCGGATTCCGGGTCGAACCCCCTCGACGACGGCAACGTGGACGCGCTCACCGCCTCGCCCGACGACCTCACCGAGGAGGAGGTGCGGGAGATGATCGCCGGCCTCAACGACGACGAGCGCGCCGACCTCATCGCCCTCGTGTATCTCGGGCGGGGCGATCTCGAGGCGGAGGAATGGCCCGCCGCCGTGCGCCTCGCCCGCGAGCGCGAGGCCGCGAGCCGCGCCCGCACGGCCGACTACCTTCTGGGCATCCCGAACCTCGCCGACCTCCTCGACGAAGGCCTCGCCCTGATGGGCCGCCGGTGCGACTGAGCCTCAGCGCCCGCGCTTGAACTTCGGCCGCTGGCCGGCGAAGCCCTGCGTCGAGCGGGCGCGGGGGCGTTCGGAGAAGTCGAGCGGGATCTCCCGGTCGGTGCCCGGGCCCATGTCGTCGAGATCCGGCGCCCGGATGCGGCTGCCCGAAACCTTCTTCGCCGGCGCGCCGAACTTGCCGGCGGCGCGCTCGACCTCTTCCTGGCCGAGGAGCGGATCGTCGGCGACCAGAAGCTCGGTCGCCTGCAGGCGCTTGAGCTCGTCGCGCAGGCGCGCGGCCTCCTCGAATTCGAGGTCGGCGGCGGCGGCGCGCATGCGCTTCTCGAGGTCGGCCATGACGGCCTTGAGGTTGTGCCCGACGGTGGCCGCGGTCCTGGCGAGCCCCGTGTCGACGCGGACGTGGTCGCGCTCGTAGACGCTGTCCAGGATGTCGGCGATGTTCTTCTTGACCGATTCCGGCGTGATGCCGTGGGCCTCGTTGTAGGCGACCTGCTTCTCCCGGCGCCGGGTCGTCTCGGCCATCGCCCGTTCCATCGAGCCGGTGACCTGGTCGGCGTAGAGGATGACGCGCCCGTCGACGTTGCGGGCGGCGCGGCCGATGGTCTGGACCAGCGAGGTCTCCGAGCGCAGAAAGCCTTCCTTGTCGGCGTCCAGGATGGTGACGAGGGCGCATTCCGGGATGTCGAGTCCTTCGCGCAGGAGATTGATGCCGACGAGCACGTCGAAGGCGCCGAGGCGCAGGTCGCGGATGATCTCGATACGCTCGATCGTGTCGATGTCGGAGTGCATGTAGCGGACCCGCTCGGCGTTCTCGTGCAGGTACTCGGTGAGGTCCTCGGCCATGCGCTTCGTCAGCACGGTGACGAGGCTGCGGTAGCCGGCGCGGGCGACCTCGCGCACCTCGCCAAGGAGGTCGTCGACCTGGGTGCGGGCCGGGCGCACTTCGACCGGCGGGTCGACGAGGCCGGTCGGGCGGATGACCTGCTCGACGAAGACGCCGCCGGTCTGCTCCATCTCCCAGCCGCCCGGCGTCGCCGAGACGTGGACCGATTGCGGCCGCATGGCGTCCCATTCCTCGAAGCGCAGCGGCCGGTTGTCCATGCACGAGGGCAGGCGGAAGCCGTATTCGGCCAGCGTCGCCTTGCGGCGGAAGTCGCCCCGGTACATGCCGCCGATCTGCGGGATGGTGACGTGGCTCTCGTCGGTGAAGACGAGCGCGTTGTCGGGCAGGTACTCGAACAGCGTCGGCGGCGGCTCGCCGGGGCGGCGTCCGGTGAGATAGCGCGAGTAGTTCTCGATGCCGTTGCAGGAGCCGGTCGCCTCGATCATCTCGAGGTCGAAGGTGGTGCGCTGCTCGAGGCGCTGGGCCTCGAGGAGGCGGCCCATGCGGGTCAGCTCCTGCACCCGCCAGCGGAGCTCCTCCTTGATGCCCTTGACGGCCTGCTGGAGGGTCGGGCGCGGCGTCACGTAGTGCGAATTGGCGTAGACCTTCACGAACTTCAGGTCGGCGGTCTTCTTGCCGGTGAGCGGGTCGAACTCGACGATCGACTCGATCTCGTCGCCGAACAGGCCGATGCGCCAGGCCCGGTCCTCGAGGTGGGCCGGAAAAAGCTCGACCACGTCGCCCCGCACCCGGAAGGCGCCGCGGGAGAAGTCGTGGCTCACCCGCTTGTACTGGAGGGCGACGAGGTCGGCGATGAGCTGGCGCTGCTCGATGCGCTCCCCGACCGAGACGCCGAAGGACATGGCCGTGTAGGTCTCGACCGAGCCGATGCCGTAGATGCACGAGACCGAGGCGACGATGATCACGTCGTCGCGCTCGAGGAGCGCCCGGGTCGCCGAATGGCGCATCCGGTCGATCTGCTCGTTGATCGAGGATTCCTTCTCGATGTAGGTGTCGGAGCGCGGGACGTATGCCTCGGGCTGGTAGTAGTCGTAGTACGAGACGAAGTACTCGACCGCGTTGTCGGGGAAGAACGCCTTGAACTCGCCGTAGAGCTGGGCGGCGAGCCTCTTGTTGGGGGCGAGGATCAGCGCCGGGCGCTGCGTCTCCTCGATCACCTTGGCCATGGTGAAGGTCTTGCCGGAGCCGGTGACCCCGAGCAGGACCTGGTCGCGCTCGTGCCCCCGCACCCCGGCGACGAGTTCGGCGATGGCCTGCGGCTGGTAGCCGGCGGGCTTGAAGTCGGACTTGATGGCGAAGCGGACGCCGCCCTCGCTCTTCTGCGGCCGCTCGGGT
>DATLFZ010000011.1:0-4053 GCA_035540795.1 Beijerinckiaceae bacterium
TCTACGCGCTCTGCACCCATATCGACCACCAGCTGCGGCTGGTGATCGGGACCCTGCGCGAAGAGGCGCTCCTCGACGACACGATCATTCTGGTCACGAGCGACCACGGCGACCTTCTCGGCGACCACGGCCTGTGGGCCAAGCGCTACCTCTACGACGGCTCCGCCCGCGTGCCGATGATCCTCGTCGGGCCTGCCCGCGGCGGCCTCGGCCACGGCCGCACCGACGACCGCCTCGTCCTGCGCCCAGTCGCCCATCGCCGGCAGATCCATCTCGCGCCGGGCGTAGCGCTCGAAATAGGACGCGAGCGGGACGAGGGGCGGGTGCGGGTGCGTGTAGGACAGGTGCCAGAAGGCCGGCCGGGTCGGGTCGCGGCGCTTGATGGTGCGGCACATCTGGGCGGTCGCCCAGTTGGTGACGTGGCAATCCTCCGGCAGGTGCCAGGTCCGCCAGGCGTAGTCGTTGTTGCTCATGCCGTGCATGAACTGGCGGCCCGGAAAACCCCGGTCGGCGAGGAAGAGGTCGTGGTCGTCGACCGTGCCGAGATGCGGCCTTCCCTCCTCGGCGAGGAGCACGTCGTCGAAGCCGATCCGGTCCCGGGGCGGGTAGACGTGCAGCTTGCCGACCGCGAAGGTCTGGTAGCCGGCAGCACCAAAGGTGCCGGCGAGCGTCGGCAGGTCCGGCATCCGCAGGGCCGGCTGGAAGACCCGGTCGCCGTGGGTGCGCGGGTCGGTCCCGGTCATCATCGTGCGCCTTGCCGGGATGCAGATCGGGCATTCCGAATAGGCGCGGGTGAAGCGCACGCCGTTGCGGGCGAGCTGGTCGAGGGTCGGCGTCTCGACGACCGGATGTCCCTCGATGCCGAGGAGGTGCCCGGGCCACTGGTCGACGGTCACGAAGAGGACGTTGGGGCGGCCCATGGCGGTCCTTTCAGGCGTCCGTGCCGGGATAGGGCGCGGCGGGCGCGCGCCGGCGGCGCCGCTCGGCGAGGATCGGCCACAGCAAAAGCCCGACGGCGCAGAGGAGGAAGAAGGCCGACACGGGCCGGGTGATCAGGGGCGAGTAGTCCCCGGCCGACATCATCAGGCCCGAACGCAGCTTCGATTCGGCGAGGGGCGCGAGGATGAACCCGATGACGAAGGGGCCCAGCGGGATCCGCGCCCGCTCCATGACGAAGCCGAGCGCGCCGAAGAACAGCATCACCGCCACCTCGAACATGCGGCTGTTGGAGGCGAACACGCCGACCACGCAGAACACCAGGACGATCGGCAGGACGAAGGCGGCCGGCACCTCCATCAGCCGGCGCAGCCAGCCGACGGTGCCGAACATGATCGCGCCCATCACGAGCGTCGAGAACAGGCAGGCGGCGATGATGGTGTAGACGAGGTCGGCGTTGTTGACGAACAGGAGCGGCCCCGGCTGGATGCCGTGGATCAGGAGCGCGCTCATCAGGAACACGTCGATGACGCTGCCCGGAATGCCCATGGCGATGAGCGGCACCAGCGCCCCGCCGACGGTGGCGTTGTTGGCCGCCTCCGAGGCGACGATGCCCTCGGGCGAGCCCTTGCCGAACTGCTCCGGCCGGCGCGAGGTGTTCTTGGCGACCGTGTAGGCGACGAGGGAGCCGATATTGGCGCCGATGCCCGGCAGGATGCCGATCCAGGTGCCGATCACCGACGAGCGCAGGACGTTGCCCCAGTAGCTCCGGATCTCCCGCAGGCTCGCCAGGATGCCCTTGGTGGAGAACGTGGTCTTCTCGCCGGTGCGGCCGAGCGTGGTGATGTCGGCCAAGATGGTGCCGACCGCGAAGACCCCGACCAGCACCGGCAGGGTGTTGAGCCCGCCGGCCATCTGCCACCAGTCGAAGGTGAAGCGCATGGTGCCGGTATTGGCGTCGGCGCCGGGGAAGGCGAACAGGGCGCCCAGCGCCGCCGACAGAAGCCCCTTCAGGAGCGAGCCCTCGCTCACCGCCGAGATCAGCACCAGCGCCGTGATGACGAGGGAGAAGTACTCGAACGGGCCGAAGCGGACCGCGATCTCCGACAGGGGACGCGTGATCGTGGCGAGCGCCACCCAGGCGACGAGCCCGCCGATCACCGAGGCGGTGATGCCGAGGCCGAGCGCCCGCCCGGCCTCGCCGCGCTGGGCCATCGGGAACCCGTCGAAGGTGGTCATCACGTTGGCGGGCGTGCCCGGCATGCGCAGCAGCGTCGCCGAGACGAGGCCGCCGCTGATCGAGCCGGTGTACATCGAGATCAGCAGCACCATCGCGTCGGCGGCCGACATGTGGAAGGTGATCGGCAGGGACAGCGCGATCAGCATCGAGCCGGTCAGGCCCGGGATGCCGCCGACGACGATGCCGAGCCCGGTGCCGAGCACCATCAGGAAGAACGGCCACGGCGTGAACACGTAGGCGACCGCGGCGAGGAACTCCGGCACGGGCGCGCCTCAGGGCAGGTCGGTGACGAGGATGCGGGTGAAGAGGAACTGCAGCCCGAAGCCGAGCACGATCCCGCTCGCCAGCGCGAAGCCGATCGTGCGCCGGTCGAAGCCGCCGAGCAGGGGGATCGCCACGGCGAGGAAGACCACGGTCAGGGGCGCGTAGCCGATCCGGGTCAGCCCGAGCCCGGCGGCGTAGAGGACGGTGAGGGCGCTGAAGGCGAGGGCGAGGCGCAGGTTCGCCGACGGCGTCTCCGGCGGCGCGTCCGCCGGGCGGCGCAGCAGTGCCTGGACGATCATCGCCGCCGCGAGCGTGAGCACGATGAGGGCGGTCGCCCGCGGCACCGCCGCCGAGCCGATCGGCTCGAAGAACGGCGGCGGCAGGGTCCGGGCCTCGACGACGAACAGCGCCGCGATCACGATGGCGACCGTGCCGGCGACGAGCTCCGGCACGGCGGCGGCGACCCGCCTCATTGGGGCCGGGCGGCCTTGGCGACCGGCTCGATGGCCTTGAAGGTGTCGTCGAGGTTCTTGCGGAATTCGTCGCCCCGCATGAACTCGGTCGACAGGCTGAGTTTCTTCATGCCGTCGCGCATGGTCTGGCTCTGCATGGCCTTCTGCAGGAGGTCGGCCATGCCCTCGGTCGCGGCCTTCGGCGTGCCCTTCGGCGCGAACCAGTAGCTGTTGACGCAGAAGTCGAAGTCGTAGCCCTGCTCGCGCACGGTGGCGATGCCGGGCTCCGCGTCGGCGCGCTTCGGGCCGGTATAGCCGAGCGCCCGCACGCCGCCGCCCTTGAAATTCTGGTACTCGGAATCGGACAGGACCGCGACCTGCGTCTGCCCGCCCTTCAGCGCCGCGTAGTTCTCCGCCCCGCCGCCGATCTGGACGAAGCGGAACTTCGCCCCCGGCCGGGTCTGTTCGAGCATCACGCCGGCCATGTGGTTGATGGCGCCGATATTGACCCCGAAGATGATCGAGTTCGGGTTCGCCTGCGCCTCCTTCATCAGGTCGTCGAGCGACTTGAACTTCGAGTTCTCCATCACGACCGGATAGACGCAGAAGCCGCCGGTGAGCGCCACCGGCTCGAAATCGCGGTAGCTGAGCTTGCGCGCCGGATCGAGGATCTCGCCCGACAGCAGCGCGATGTGCAGGAGCAGGAAGGTGTGGCCGTCGGGATCGGCGTTCTTGACCTGCGTCGCGCCGACCGAGAAGTGGCCGCCCTGGTTGATCACCGTGATCGGCTGGTCGACGAGCTTCTGCTCCTGGTTCGCCTGCTGAACCATGCGGGCGAGGAGATCGGAGCTGCCGCCGGGACCGAACGGCACGATGACGCGAATCGGCTTCTCGGGCCACTTGCCCTGCGCTTGCGCGCCGAAGCTCGCCCCGAGGAGCGCGGCGGCGGCGACGAGGCCGAGGATGCGACGGATCATGAGGTCCTCCCTGAGCTTCTTGTTTGGCGGCGCATTCAAGCGGCTTTCGGTCCCCGTGCAAAGGTGCCGGAGCGGGCAAATTTGCGCCGGGCCTTCCCCGGCGCGTGGTGCGACGCGGCCGCTCGCCTATGAAGAAGCCGTCCCAGGAGCCCGCCCGTGCAGCTGATCGGAAACTACCTCTCCC
>DATLFZ010000012.1:0-2079 GCA_035540795.1 Beijerinckiaceae bacterium
ATCAACGAGCTGTTCGGGCGGCTGAACAAGGAGGGGAAGGGCATCGCCGAATCCCCCGTCTCCGCCGACCAGCTCGGCGCCGTCATCGACCTCATCGGCGAGAAGGTGATCTCGGGCAAGATCGCCAAGGACCTGTTCGAGATCGTGTTCTCGGAAGGCGGCGACCCGCGCGCGCTTGTCGAGAGCCGCGGCCTGAAGCAGGTCACCGACACGGGCGCGATCGAGAAGGCCGTGGACGAGATCATCGCCGCGAACCCGGACAAGGTCGAGCAGGCCAAGGCCAAGCCGACGCTGCTGGGCTGGTTCGTCGGCCAGGTCATGAAGGCGACCGGCGGCAAGGCCAATCCCCAGGCGGTGAACGAGATCCTGAAGGCCAAGCTGGGCATCGGCTGAGGCGGGGGCGCGAAAGCGGGTCTTCTTCGGTCGTACGCAAGCATCCGCCAAGACGCCGCCTGAACGGTTGTTCAGGATCGATAAGATTTCGCCGGGGGAGGACGATCGGCAAGCTCGGCTGCTGGAACTCACGGCTTCGCTTTACGTTGAGGGGGCGGTCCCCTCTTCTGCGAGGTCGCAACAATGAAAGTCATCGCCCTCGGGCTCGCGGTCGCCCTCATCGGCACGGCCGCGCACGCCCAGTTCAGCACCGAGTCCCGCTCCGAATCGCGCTCCGGCGTGAGCGTCGAGACCCGCTCCTCCGGTCCGCGCATGGGCGTCGAGACCCGGCAGGAGCGCTCGCGCGTGGGCGTCGAGGTCCGCAGCGAGCCGAGCGTCTCGGTCCGCGAGCGGCGCGTCCGCGAGGTCCGCGACGAGCCGACGATCATCCACAACCGGCGCACCGTCCGCAGCGTCGAGGTCGAGGAGCAGCCCGCCCGCACCGTGCGCACCCAGCGCGTCGTCAAGGCGAAGCCGAAGAAGGTCGTGAAGGCCAAGAAGCGGCCGGCGACCGCCGTGCGCGCCCGCACCGTCGTCGAGCAGCCCCGCGCCGTGCGGCGGGTCGTCCGCGAGGTCGAGGAGCCGAGCACCACGGTGATCCGTCGCCGCGAGGTGCGCGAATCGAGCGAGCCGAGCGTGTCGATCCGCACCGGCACCACGGTGCGCGAGCGCAGCGGCGTCTCGGTCGAGCAGCGCGGCTTCCGCTCCGAGAGCACCGGTTCGACCCGGATGGGCCCGAACTCGGGCACGGAGATGCGCACCCGCATCGGGCAGTAACGCAAACCCTAACCGGGACGGCCCCGCCGGCACCCGCCGGCGGGGTCTTCTTTCATTCGCGGGCGATGATGCGGCCGGGCTCCTGCACGATGCCGCTGAACTCGCCGGTGAGATCCCGGGTGGCGCGGGCGTCGGCCCCGCCGACGGCGCCGGTCGTCGCCGGGTCGAGGGTGCCGGTCGGGGGGACCGGCCGGGTGAAGTCCCGGGCGCCGCCCACGAGGGACGGTCCCTGTCCGCCGGGCTGCTCGGCCTGGGGATTCGCGCCGTCGTAGTTGCGGGTGAAGTCGGGAGCGCCGGTGACCGAGCCGGTCGTGCCGGGGGTCGGCGGGGTGCCGACCGTGGGCGCTCCCGTGCCGATGCCGCCGGTGGTGCCGCCCGTAGCGCCTATTCCCGCGGCGGGGGCGCCCGTGGTCCCGCTCCCGATCTGCGCCGCCGCCGGCCCCGCGAAGGCGAGGGCGGCCGCGAGCGCCAGCGTCTGTTTCAACCTCGTCATGTTTCGACCTCCGCGCCCGTCGCCGGGCGTCGTCCGGTCAAAGCCCGCCCGCCGACCCGGTTCCGAGGTGCAGCGGAGCCGTCGCGTATCGGAAGGCGCGGTGTGAATGGGTTCCGGGTTCGGGCCTGCGGCCCGGCCCGGAATGACAGGGGGGAACGGCGAGAGGGCCGCACCATGCGGCGGGAACCGGTGCGTCGCGGCGCCTGTTGAGGAGAAAACCCGTCGAAAGCGCCCCCCTCCATGCCGCTCGATGCCAAGACCGCCGCGCTCGCCGTCGTCGACCCGCGGGACGCCGCCGAGAGCGCCGGCCTCGCCTACGTCTCCGACGAGGAGCCCGGCATCCGCCGCCGCAAGGCCGGCAAGGGCTTCGCCTACCT
>DATLFZ010000013.1:0-4451 GCA_035540795.1 Beijerinckiaceae bacterium
GGCGGGTCATCACCCAGCCTCCCCGCAAGGGGGAGGGGGGCGCCTTCGCTTCAAGGACGCGGCTTCCAGCGGCCGAGTGCGGGGAGGCTGGGTGATGACCCGCCAGCCTCGTCCCGCGCTGCGGCCGTATCTGCCGGCGGATGCGCCGGTGCTCGCGGCGATCTTCCAGGAGAGCGTCGCCGAGCTGACCGGGGACGATTATTCCGAGGCGCAGGCGGCGGCCTGGGCGGCGGCGGCGGACGACGAGGCCGCCTTCGCCGCGGGCCTCGCCCGGAACCTGACCCTGGTGGCGACGATCGAAGGCGCCGCCGTCGGCTTCGCCTCCCTGAAGGAGCGCGAGGAGATCGAGATGCTCTACGTCCATCCGCGGGCGGTCGGGCGCGGCGTCGCCACGCTGCTCCTCGACGCCGTCGAGAAGCTCGCCGGCGCGCGCGGGGCGCAGCGCCTCGTCGCCGACGTGAGCGACACCGCGGAGGAGTTTTTTCGCCGCCGCGGCTTCACCGGCCAGCGCCGCAACACCCGGCCGCTCGGGGACGAATGGCTCGCCACCACGACCATGGAGAAGCGGCTCGCCACCAACGACGACGCGAGGCGGCCGTGAGACCGACGCACGACCTCCTGCGACCGCCGACCGACGAGGAGGTCGCCCGCGCCGTGCGGCGATTCGCGGAGGAGGTGGCGGGCCTCTACGGGCGGGAACTCGTCGGGCTCTATCTCTACGGCAGCCGCGCGCGGGGGGACCACCATCCCCACAGCGACGTGGACGTCGCCGTCGTCCTGCGCGACGGCCCCTGGGCCGAGGCGGAGGAAACCGACCGGCTCGGCGATCTGACCTACGACATCCTGATCGAGGAAGGGGCCGACATCCAGGCACTCGCCGTCGCGGAATCGGCGTGGGCGGATCCGGCACGGCATTCCAACCCCTCGCTGGTGAGGACGATGCGCCGCGACGGACGCCGACTGGTGATCCCGTGAACCCGCTCTGGAACAAGGCAGCGGAGGCCGCCGAGGAGGCGAAGGCGCTGATCGGCGCCGAGATGCCCAACGGGGCCACGAGCCGTGCGTACTATGCCGCGTTCACGGCCGCCCGGGCGCTGCTCGTCGACATGATCGGATGCGAGGAAGCCGACCTGAGGCGGCACGCGGCCGTTCACAAGCTCTTCTCCGAGCACGTGATCAAGCCCGGTCTCGTCCGCGCAGACCTCGGGCGCGAACTTCGCAAGCTCTTCGCGGAGCGTGCGCGTGCCGACTACACGGGGTCGAACGTGTC
Organism: Beijerinckiaceae bacterium; assembly: GCA_035540795.1. Classification (GTDB taxonomy): domain Bacteria; phylum Pseudomonadota; class Alphaproteobacteria; order Rhizobiales; family Beijerinckiaceae; genus JAJKJG01. The sequence goes on from DATLFZ010000013.1 coordinate 1,271, forward strand.
GCTCGACCGCGCGAAGAAAGCGCTGGCCTTCATGGACGAATTCATTGCGGCCACCGCCGCCCTGCGGCCCGAGAAGCAGCCATGACCGAACGCCTCTACCTCTTCGACACCACGCTTCGCGACGGGGCGCAGACCACCGGAGTCGACTTCTCGCTCGAGGACAAGCGGGCAGTGGCGGCGCTGCTCGACCGGCTCGGCCTCGACTACGTCGAGGGCGGGTATCCGGGGGCGAATCCCCTCGACACCGCCTTCTTCGCGCAGAAGCGCACGAAGAACGCGACCTTCACCGCCTTCGGCATGACGAAGCGCCCCGGGCGTTCGGCCTCGAACGACCCCGGCATCGCCGCGCTCCTCGAAGCGAAGGCGGACGCGATCTGCTTCGTCGCCAAGGCGTGGGACTACCATGTCCACGTCGCCCTCGAGACCACCCTCGAGGAGAACCTCGACGGCATCCGCGAGAGCGTGCAGGCGGCCCTCGCCCGCGGCCGGGAGGTCATGGTCGACTGCGAGCACTTCTTCGACGGCTACAAGGCGAACCCCGCCTATGCGCTGGCCTGCGCGCGCGCCGCGCACGATGCCGGCGCGCGCTGGGTCGTCCTGTGCGACACCAACGGCGGCACCCTGCCCCACGAGGTCGCGGCGATCGTGGGCGAGGTCGCCCGCACGGTGCCGGGCGAGCGGCTCGGCATTCACGCCCACGACGATTGCGGCTGCGCCGTCGCCAACTCCCTCGCCGCGGTCGAGGCGGGGGCGCGGCACATCCAGGGCACCCTCAACGGCCTCGGCGAGCGCTGCGGCAACGCCAACCTCGTCACCCTGATCGGCGCCCTCAAGCTGAAGGAGGGCTACCGGGAGCGCTTTTCGCTCGGCGTGTCCGACGAGGCGCTCGCCGAGCTGACCCACGCCTCCCGCGCCCTCGACGAACTCCTGAACCGCCAGCCGAACCGGCACGCCCCCTTCGTCGGCGCGAGCGCCTTCGCCACCAAGGCCGGCATCCACGCCTCCGCCGTGCTGAAAGACCCGCGCACCTACGAGCATGTCGACCCGCTCGCGGTCGGCAACACCCGCCGGCTGCTCGTCTCCGACCAGGCCGGGCGCTCGAACGTGCTCGCCGAGCTCGACCGGCTCGGCATCGCGCTGTCCCGGGACGACCCGCGCATCGGCCGCGTGCTGGAGGAGGTCAAGCGCAAGGAGGCGGAGGGGTATGCCTACGAGGGCGCCGACGCCTCGTTCTTCCTTCTGGTCAAGAGCGTGCTCGGCGAGGTGCCGACCTTCTTCGAGGTCGAGCGCTTCAAGGTCAACGTCGAGCGCCGCTACAACGCGCTCGGCCAGCTCGTCACCGTGGCCGAGGCGATCGTCAAGGTGAAGGTCGGCGGGGAGGTGCTGATCTCGGCCGCCGAGGGCAACGGCCCGGTCAACGCCCTCGACGTCGCCCTGCGCAAGGACCTCGGCAAGTACCAGGACCTGATCCAGGACCTGGAGCTCGTCGACTACAAGGTCCGCATCTTCCAGGGCGGCTCCGACGCGGTCACCCGCGTGCTGATCGAGTCCGGCGACGCCTCCGGCGAGCGCTGGTTCACCGTCGGCGTCTCGCCGAACATCATCGACGCCTCGTTCCAGGCCCTGACCGATTCGATCACCTACAAGCTCCTGCGCAGCGGCGCGCGGGTGTAGCCTCCCTCCTCGGCCGACCTTTCGGGGAGGCCGTCCCCCTCACCGCGGCGCCAGCATGTCTTGCGGGCGCACGAGGGCGTCGAACTCCTCTTCCGTGACCTTGCCGGAGCGGACCGCCTCCTCGCGCAGCGTGGTGCCGTTCTTGTGCGCGGCCTTGGCGATGGCGGCGGCGGCGTCGTAGCCGATCCGCGGCGCGAGCGCCGTCACCAGCATGAGGGAGCGCTCGAGGAGGTCGGCGATGCGCTCCCGGTTGGCCTCGATCCCGGCGACCGCGTTGTCGGCGAAGCTGATCGCCGCGTCGGCGAGGAGGCGAACCGATTGCAGCACCGCGTTCGCGATCACCGGCTTGAACACGTTGAGCTCGAAATGGCCCTGGCTGCCGGCGAAGGCCACCGTCGCCCCGTTGCCCATCACCTGCGCGCACACCATGGTGAGCGCCTCGGCCTGGGTCGGGTTGACCTTGCCGGGCATGATCGAGGAGCCGGGCTCGTTCTCGGGAAGCGAGATCTCGCCCAGCCCCGAGCGGGGGCCCGAGCCGAGCAGGCGGACGTCGTTGGCGATCTTGAACAGGCCGGCGGCGAGCGCCGAGAGCGCCCCGTGCGCGAAGACCAGTGCGTCGTGGGAGGCGAGCGCCTCGAACTTGTTGGGCGCCGAGGTGAAGGGCAGCGCCGTCAGCTCCGCCACCTTCGCCGCGAAGGCGTCCGCGAAGCGCGGATGGGCGTTGAGGCCGGTGCCGACCGCCGTGCCGCCCTGGGCGAGGGCGTAGAGGCCGGGGAGCGTCGCCTCGATGCGCTCGATGCCGTAGGCGACCTGCGCCGCGTAGCCCGAGAATTCCTGGCCGAGCGTCACCGGGGTGGCGTCCTGGAGATGCGTGCGGCCGATCTTGACCACGTCGGCGAAGGCTTCGGCCTTCCGGTCGAGGGCCCGGTGCAGGTGGCGCAGGGCGGGGATCAGGCGGCCGGTGATCTCCCGCGCGGCGGCGATGTGCATCGCCGTCGGGAAGCAGTCGTTCGAGGACTGGCCGCGGTTGACGTGGTCGTTCGGATGGACGGGCGACTTGTTCCCGCGCTCGCCGCCGAGCATCTCGTTGGCGAGGTTGGCGATGACCTCGTTGGCGTTCATGTTGGTCTGGGTGCCCGAGCCCGTCTGCCAGACGACGAGGGGGAACTCGTCGTCGAACTTGCCCTCGACCACCTCCGCCGCCGCCTTGGCGATCGCGTCGGCGAGGCGCGGCTCGAGCTCGCCGAGGTCCCGGTTGACCAGCGCCGCCGCCTGCTTGACGAGGGCCAGCGCCCGGATCAGCGGCACCGGCATGCGCTCGCCGCCGATGCGGAAGTTCTGGAGCGAGCGCTGCGTCTGCGCGCCCCAGTAGCGCTCGCCGGGGACCTCGATCGGCCCAAAAGTGTCGGTCTCGGTGCGGGGCGACATCGTGGCGTCTCCTCGTGCGGCGGTTCGTCCCCACCTTAACGCCGCAGACGCCCGCAGGACCATGCAGCAGACCCTGTTC
>DATLFZ010000014.1:0-2779 GCA_035540795.1 Beijerinckiaceae bacterium
TCTTCGAGGAGCGCCGCCCGGCGGCCGTCGTCACCCACGCCTACGAGGGCGGGCACCCGGACCACGACGCGGTCGCCTTCGCGGTCCACGCCGTCGCCCGGCCCCTCGGGATCGAGATCGTCGAGGCGCCGCTGTATCGTCTCGGGGCCGACGGCTGGGACCTGCAGTCCTTCCCGGACGACGACGGGATCGCGGTGCCGCTGGCGCCGGAAGCGCGGGAGCTGAAGCGGCGCATGCTCGCGGCCCATGCGAGCCAGGCCGCCACCCTGTCCGGCTTCGGCACCGAGCGCGAGCTGTTCCGCGCCGCCCCGACGCACGATTTCGAGACGCTGCCGAACGGCGGGCGGCTCCTCTACGAGCGCCACCCCTGGGGCCTCACCGGCGAGCGCTGGCGGGCGCTCGTGCGGGCGGCGCGGGCGCAGCGATGACGCTCACCGTCCTCAGCGTCGCCTATCCGCTCGCCCCGGTCGGGCCCGACGCCGTCGGCGGCGCCGAGCAGGTTCTGTCCGAGCTCGACCGGGCCCTCGTCGCCGCCGGGCACCGGTCGATCGTCGTCGCCCGGGAGGATTCCTCGGTCGCCGGCACGCTGGTGCCGGTCCCGGCCGAGCGGGGCCGCCTCGACGAGGCCGCCAGGGCGCGGGCGCAGGCGCAGGTCCGGGCGGCGATCGGGGCGGCGCTGGCGCGCTGGCCGGTCGATCTCGTGCATCTGCACGGGGTCGATTTCTTCGCCTACCTGCCGCCGCCGGGGCCGCCGGCCCTCGCGACCCTCCACCTGCCGCCGGACTGGTATCCCCGCGAGGCGCTGAACCCGACCCGGCCCGACACCTTCCTGCATTGCGTCAGCCGCACCCAGCACGCCGCCTGCCGCAGCCCGGTGCTGCTGGCGCCGATCGAGAACGGCGTTGCAGTCGAGCGGCTCGCCGCCCGCCACGCCAGGCGCGGCTTCGCCCTCGTCCTCGGCCGCATCTGCCCGGAGAAGGGAATCCACCTCGCCGTCGAGGCGGCCAAGGCGGCCGAGGTGCCGCTCCTGATCGCCGGGGAGGTGTTCGGCTACGAGACCCATCGGCGCTATTTCGACGAGGAGGTCGCGCCCCGCCTCGATCGGCTGCGCCGGTTCGTCGGACCGGTCGGCTTTACCCGCAAGCGGCGGCTCCTGACCGCAGCGCGCTGCCTCCTCGTGCCGTCGCTCGCGCCGGAGACGAGCTCCCTCGTCGCCCGGGAGGCCCTCGCCTGCGGCACCCCCGTAGTCGCCCTCGCGAACGGCGCCCTCGTCGAGACCGTGGACCACGGCCGCACCGGGTTCCTCGCCGACGACATCGCCGGGCTCGCCGAGGGAATCCGCCGGGCGCCCGGGCTCGATCCGGAAGCGTGCCGGGCGGACGCGCGGGAGCGCTTCTCCCTCACCCGGACCGTGGAGCGGTACCTCGCGGTCTACGCGGCGCTCGCCCGCGGCGACTCGAGGGGGGTGGCGTGAGCCCCGTCCGTCCCGCCCTGGCCGAGCCCCTTTCCCGCTGCGCCCGCGGCGAGGTGCCGGCCAACGTCGCCCTCGTGCACCTCTTCCTCAGCGCCGCGGATCCCGACGAGGTCGCGGCGGCCCTGGCGCAGGCCCGGACGGGCGCGTCCGAGGACGCGGCCCGCCGGCTGTCCGCGGTCGAGGCTGCCTTCCACGCCCATCCGGGGGCCTTCGCCCTCGCCAAGGCGGTGCTCGCGGACGTGGAGCACGGCGGCGAGGCGGCGACCACCGAGGAGGGCATCGCGCGCTGGGCCGCGGTGTTCGACCGGGCCGCCGCGATCTCGCCGGAGGTGGGCGTGGCGCTCTACAGCCTCGGCAGCCCGGACCTCCTGCGGGCCGCGACCGACGAGATCGTCGCCACGATGGCAGCCTGGGGCCTGCTCGCCCCCGACCGGGTCGCCCTCGACATCGGCTGCGGCAGCGGCCGCATGGAGGAGGCGCTCGCGCCCCGACTGCGGGGCGTCGTCGGCCTCGACGTCTCGGCCCGGATGCTCGCGGTGGCCGGGCGGCGTCGTCCCGGCAACGCCCTCTTGGTGCGCGGCTCCGGGCGCGACCTCGCCCCCTTCCGCGACGGGAGCTTCGATCTCGTCCTGGCGGTGGATTCCTTCCCCTACCTCGTCCAGGCGGGGGCGGCGCTCGCGCGGCGCCACGTCGCCGAGGCGGCGCGGGTGCTCGCGCCGGGCGGCGACCTCCTGATCCTCAACTACGCCTACGAGGGCGGGGCGGCCGACCTCGCCGCCGTCGCGGGAGAGGCGGGTCTCGCCGTCCGGCGCTTCGGCGAGCGGCCGTTCGCCCTGTGGGACGCGGCCGCCTTCCACCTCGTCAAGGGCTGATCAGAAGGTCGGCAGGGGCCGCACGGCCGGGCCGGTGAACCGGTCCGCGGCGAGCTCCGGCGGCCGCGGGGCGAAGCCCATCCGCACCCCGGCGCCGGGAGCGGCGACGAAACCGGCGGCGGGCTCCTGCGGCTGGGCGCGGGCGGTCTGGACCCGCACGCCGGCGGTGGGCGCCGGACGGCTCGCCGCGGCGGCGAAGAGGGCGCGCAGCTGCGCGCGCTCGTCGGCCGGGATCGGCGGAACGGCGGGAGCCGCCTCGGCGGCCCGGTTCGCCGGCGGGACCGGGCCGAGCCCGGCGACGGCGACGGGGCGGGCCGGCGGCAGCGGCGCCACCACGAGGGCCGCGAGGGAGGTGGCCGTCTGCGCGACCGGCGCCGGGTCGGCGCTCTCGGGCCGGCGCGGCGGCAGCGGGATGGGGTCGACCGGCGTGGCC
>DATLFZ010000015.1:0-2300 GCA_035540795.1 Beijerinckiaceae bacterium
TCGCTACAGGGACCCGCCCGCCACCTTCGAGCCCCCCGATGCGCGCCCTCCTCGACGTCCTTTTGCTCGCCCTCCAGCTCTACACCTGGATCGTCATCGCTTCGGCGGTGCTCAGCTGGCTCATCGCCTTCAACGTGGTCAACACCCGCAACGACTTCGTCCGCGCGGTCTGGGACTTCCTGTACCGGATCACCGAGCCGGCCCTGCGGCCGATCCGCAACGTCCTGCCGAACCTCGGCGGCATCGACGTGTCGCCGATCATCCTGCTCCTGATCATCTTCTTCCTGCAGCGGGTGATCGTGCTCTACCTCTACCCGGCCGTGTTCTGAGTGGCCTGGCGCGTGACCGCGGACGGCCTCGAGGTGCGGGTGCGGGCGACGCCCCGCGGCGGCCGCGATGCGGTGGAGGGACTCGAGACCCTCGCGGACGGTCGGGCGGTCCTGAAGCTGCGCCTGCGGGCCGCGCCCGAGGCGGGCGCCGCCAATGCGGCGGCCCGGCGCCTTCTCGCCAAGAGCCTCGGGCGTCCGGCGAGCGCCGTCGTCCTCACCGCCGGCGCCGCCGCCCGCCTCAAGACCTTTGTCGTCGCAGGCGACGGCGCGGCGCTGGCCGCCCGCCTCGCGGCCCTCGTGGCGCAGCCCGCATGACCGCCGCGATCATCGACGGCACCGCCATCGCCGACGGGCTGCGCGCCCGGGTCGGACGCGCCGTGGCGGGCCTGCCCGAGCCGCCCGGCCTCGCCGTCGTGCTGGTCGGTTCCGATCCGGCGAGCGCGGTCTACGTGCGCAGCAAGGCCCGCCGGACGCGCGAGGCCGGCATGCGCTCCTTCGACCACGCCCTGCCGGCGGACGCGTCAGAGGGGCAGGTGCTCGACCTCGTTCGCCGCCTCAACGCCGATCCGCAGGTCGACGGGATCCTGGTCCAGCTGCCCCTGCCGCCGCAGATCGACGCGCAGAAGGTGATCGAGGCGATCGATCCGGGGAAGGACGTCGACGGCTTCCACCCGGTCAACGTGGGACGCCTCGCCACCGGCCTGCCGGGGCTCGTCCCGTGCACGCCGCTCGGCTCGCTGATGCTGATCAAGTCGGTGCGGCCGGACCTCGCCGGGGCGAACGCGGTGGTGCTCGGACGCTCCAACATCGTCGGCAAGCCGATGGCGCAGCTGCTTCTCGCGGAGAGCTGCACGGTCACGATCGCCCATTCCCGCACCCGCGACCTGCCGGCCGTCTGCCGGAGCGCCGCGATCCTCGTCGCCGCGGTCGGCCGGCCCGAGATGGTGCGCGGCGACTGGATCCGCCCGGGCGCGATCGTCGTCGACGTGGGCATCAACCGGGTCGGGGGCGCGGACAAGCCCCGCCTCGTCGGCGACGTGGCCTTCGACGAGGCGCGGGCGGCGGCGGGCGCGATCACCCCGGTCCCGGGAGGCGTCGGGCCGATGACGATCGCCTGCCTTCTCGCCAACACCGTCACGGCCGCGTGCCGCCGGCGGGGGCTCCCCGCCCCGGACCTCGGGGCCGGCGCATGAAGACCGATCCCGGCCGCTTCTTCGAGGATTTTTCCCTCGGCGAGACCCTGCGTCACGCCACCCCGCGCACGGTCACCGCAGCCGACGCGGCGCTCTATACCGCCCTCTACGGCCCGCGCTTCGCCGTGCAATCCTCGGACGCGTTCGCCCGGGCGCTGGGGCTGCCCAAGAGCCCTCTCGACGACTGGCTCGTCTTTCACGTGGTGTTCGGAAAGACGGTCCCGGACGTGTCGCTCAACGCCGTCGCCAATCTCGGCTACGCGGACGGGCGCTTCCTGGCGCCCGTCTATCCGGGCGACACGCTGTCGGCGGTGTCGGAGGTGATCGGGCTCAAGGAGAGCTCGAACCGCCAGACCGGCGTGGTCTACGTGCGGACCACAGGCTATCGCGGCGACGAGCCGGTCCTGACCTATTGCCGCTGGGTTCTGGCGCGCAAGCGCGACCCGGCCGCGGCGGCGCCGGCGGAGCACGTGCCGGACCTGCCGAAGGCGGTTTCGCCGCGGGACCTCGTCGCCCCCGCCCTCGATCTCGCCGGGTACGATTTCGCCCTCGCCGGCTCGCCGCACCGCTGGGGCGACTACGAACCCGGCGAGCGCATCGATCACGTGGACGGCATGACGGTGGAGGAGGCCGAGCACCAGCTCGCGACCCGCCTCTACCAGAACACCGCCAAAGTGCATTTCGACCAGCACGCCGCCGCGTCTAGCCGCTTCGGCCGGCGCCTGATCTATGGCGGGCACGTGATCTCGCTTTCGCGCGCGCTGTCCTTCAACGGGCT
>DATLFZ010000016.1:0-2982 GCA_035540795.1 Beijerinckiaceae bacterium
TCCTCGGACGGCGCCGGGGGATCGGTTCGGCGCGGCCCGCCGCAAGCGCGGCCGGGCCAGCCTCATCCCCCTGTGCGAAGAGTCTCCGCCCCCACCGCCCGCGCCATGGCTTCCGCCGCCGCGGCCTCGGCGAGGCCGGCCTCCTGCACGAGGCTGCGCCAGGTGTAGAAGCTCAGCGCCAAGTGGAGCATCGGTCTTTGGGCGGCGGCGAGGCCACTTCCCAAAATCGCGCCGTAGGCCGCCATGACGGGACCGAGCCGCATCTGCGCGATCTCCCGGGTGAGCGGGTGGTATTCCGCGTCCCGCAGCACGCAGCCGGCGAGGGTCGCGTTGCGCCCGTACCAGCCGTAAAGGGCCTGCAATCCGGTCCGCAGCCGTTCCGCCGGGTCGGCGATCGCCCGCCAGGGCTCCGGGTCCGGCATGGGCTCGCGCTCCATGTGAAGGGCCGAGCAGGCGAGATACAGGCTGCGCTCGTCGGGAAAATGGGCGTAGAGCGTGTGGCGCTGAACCCCGGCCCGTTCCGCGATCATGCTGAGGGTGGTCAGGCCCGGACCGACGGTGCCGTGCAGATCCACCGCCGCCTCGACGATCCGGCGCCGGGTCTCGGCCTGCTTCTCCGCCCGCCGCTTAAGGGTGTAGCTCCGGGGCATTGTTTTCATTGCACGCGTTCGTGCAGTCATATTGACAGGCTCGGCGAATTTCACTACACACATGCGTACGGCAAAACGCGACGAGGGTCAAACGACGCCCGCGCGGGCCGCATCGGAGGCTTCCCATGGAAACCCGCATCGCCGAGATCGCGGACGGCATCTTTCGCCTGTCCACCTACGTGCCGGACATCGCCCCGCCCGCCGGCTTCACCTTCAACCAGTTCCTCGTCCTCGGCGACGAGCCGCTGATGTTCCACACCGGGCTGCGCCGGATGTTCGCCTCGAACCGCGACGCCCTGAGCCGCATCCTCCCGCCGGAGCGCCTGCGCTGGATCGCCTACGGTCATTTCGAGGCGGACGAGTGCGGCGCCATGAACGAGTGGCTCGCCGTCGCGCCGCAGGCGACCGCCGCGCAGGGACAGACCGGCTGTCTCGTCTCGCTCGCCGATTTCGCCGACCGGGCGCCGCGCATCCTCGCCGACGGGGAGGTTGTCGACCTCGGCGGCGGCAAGCGGGTCCGCTTCATCGACACGCCGCACACGCCGCACGGCTGGGACGCGGGGGTCCTGTACGAAGAATCGACCGGCACGCTGATGTGCGGCGACCTGTTCACCCAGCTCGGCGACGGCCGCGCCCTCACCGAGGGCGACATCGTCGGGCCGGCGGTCGTGGCGGAGGACCTGTTTCGCTACTCGGCCCTCGCGCCCGGGATGGGAGCGACCATCCGCAGGCTGTCCGGCCTCGCCCCGCGGACGCTGGCGCTCATGCACGGCCCGTCCTTCGCGGGCGACGGGACGGCGGCCCTGCGGGCCCTCGCCGACGAGTACGACCGGCGCACCCCGGCCATGGCCGTCAGCGCGTTCGCGGCCTGACCCCTCACGGCGGCGCACGAACGAAAACGCCCGGCCGCGAGGCCGGGCGTTTCGGAAGAAGTCCGGTGCGAGCGCTTACTTCGCGGCCGGCTTGGCGACGAGACCCTCGTACGGCTTGAAAGCCTCCTTGGCGAGGTTCGCGTAGAGCTCGCCGAGCTTGGTCGACTGGGCGACGAAGCCCTCGTAGGCGGTCTTCACGTACTCGGTCTGGATCTCGATGGCCTTGTCGAGCGTCTTGGCGCCGACGAGCTTCTCGAGGGTGGCGGTCGAGTTCTCGAACGACTTCTTGGCGTAGTCGGCGGTCTCGACGGCGATCGTCTGCGCGCCCTTGGACACGGCGCCGAAGGTCTTGAGCGCGGCGTCGAAGTTGTCCTTGCCGAGCTTCTGGATGTTGTCGAACTGCTGCATCTGCATCATGGTCATGCCCTCCGGCCTGGCGGCCTCGAAATTCCGGGTTCCGGCGTCGTCGGTCGGACGCCGGCGACAGGCCGTATATGTGCAGTGCAACATAAGATGTCAAGCGAAAATGTTGCAGCGCACAAATCCCGGGCGGCGCCGGGTTAACCCGCCCGTAACCGCATCCCCTTAGCGTCCCCGATTGTGCTTCGCCTGCCGCACCTTAGGGCAGGCGGACGGTCCTGAGTGACGGGGACGGTTGGTATGATGCGTAGCGTTGGGCGCCGCGGGCGCACGGCGGTTCTCGGAATCGCCTGCGCCTCCCTCCTGATCGCCTTGGCCTCGCCCGCGGAAGCGGCGCGGCGCAAGAAGAGCAAGAGACCCGCCTACAATCCGCCCTACGCGGCGATGGTCGTCGACGTCAAGACCGGCCGCACCCTGCACGCCGTCAACGAGGACGCCCTGCGTCACCCGGCGTCGGTCACCAAGGTGATGACGCTCTATCTCCTGTTCGAGCAGCTCGAGCGGGGCCGGCTCACCCTGGCGAGCCCGCTCCAGGTTTCGGCGCGTGCCGCCGCCCAGCCGCCGTCCAAGATCGGCCTGCGGCCGGGCTCCACCATCGCGGTCGAGGACGCCATCAAGGCGCTGGTGACGAAGTCGGCGAACGACGTCGCCATGGTGGTCGCCGAGAACCTCGCCGGGTCGCAGGAGGCCTTCGCCGCCGAGATGACCCGCAGGGCCCGCGCGCTCGGCATGAACCGCACGGTGTTCCGCAACCCGTCGGGCCTGCCCGATCCGGCGCAGGTCACCACCGCCCGCGACCTCACCATCCTGGCCCGGGCCGTCCAGGAGCGCTTCCCGCGCCACTACCGCTATTTCCAGACCCGGGTGTTCCACTTCGCCGGCCGGGCCTTCCCGAACCACAACAAGCTCCTCGGCCGGATCGAGGGCGTCGACGGCATCAAGACCGGCTTCATCCGCGCCTCCGGCTTCAACCTGATGACCAACGTGCGCACCGAGGACCGGCACATCGTGACCGTCGTGCTCGGCGGCCGCTCGGGGGC
>DATLFZ010000017.1:0-3974 GCA_035540795.1 Beijerinckiaceae bacterium
GAGGGGAGGAGCCTCGCCGGAGGAGGCGCCACCGGCGCCCCCCTCTTGGCACCGTCCGCCCCTCATCCGGCGCTTCGCGCTACCTTCTCCCGCCGGGAGAACGATCCGGCGAGAGGGGAGCCGGAAGGGCGCGCGGGCTCGCCCGGCTCCTCACCCTGGCCCTCTCCCCGCAGGCGGGGAGAGGGGACGCGCACCTCTCCCGAAGGGAGAGGTCGAGTCGGCGCGGCGGCGCCGACCGGGTGAGGGGATGAACGGCACCGGAGGGGGCGCCACCGACGAGCCCCTTCCGTCACCGTCCGCCCCTCATCCGGCGCTTCGCGCCACCTTCTCCCTCCGGGAGAAGGCTCCGGGGAGAGGGGAGCCGGAGAGGGCGCGCGGGCTCGCCCGGCTCCCCACCCCGCCCTCTCCCCGCCAGCGGGGAGAGGGGACGCGGACCGCGCGACGGCGGCGATCCGAGGGTCTCGGGACGGACGGCGCTCCCGCGACGGCTGCGTTAACCCGCCGTTCACCACGATCCTGAAATCTGCTCGCGGCCGGCGCATGCCGGCGGGGGCCTTTCGCCATGTGCCGCTTCCTCGCCTACCGGGGCGAGCCGGTGTTCCTCGCCGACCTCGTCTGCGCGCCGGCGCATTCCCTCGTGCACCAGTCGCTCCATGCGGCGGAGGCCAAGACCGGCACCAACGGGGACGGGTTCGGCATCGGCTGGTACGGCGAGCGCAGCGAGCCCGGGCTCTACCGGGAGATCCGGCCGGCCTGGTCGGACGAGAACCTGCGCAGCCTGTGCGCGCAGGTGCGCTCCCGCCTGTTCTTCGCCCATGTGCGGGCCTCGACCGGCACCTCGACCACCCGGGCGAACTGCCACCCCTTCGCCCATGGGCGGCACCTGTTCATGCACAACGGCCAGGTCGGCGGCTATGCGGCGATCAAGCGCCGGATCGAGGGGCTGATCCCGGACGCGTTCTACGACGCGCGCCTCGGCACCACCGATTCCGAGGCGATCTTCCTCGCCGCCCTGGCGGAGGGCCTCGAGGAAGATCCGGTCGCCGCGATGGCGCGGACGCTGCGGCGGGTGCGGGCGCTGATGGAGGCGGCCGGCGCGTCCGAGCCCCTGCGCTTCACCGCGGCGCTCACCGACGGCGAGGCGCTGCACGCCTTCCGCTGGGCCTGCGACGCCCGCCCGCCGAGCCTCTACTGGCGCGAGGCGGAGGGGGGCCTCACGCTCGTCTCCGAGCCCATCGACGGCCGCAAGGACGGCTGGCGCGAGGTGCCGAAGGGCTGCGCCCTCGTCGCCCGTCCGGGGCGGACGGTCGAGGTGCGCTGCATGAACGAGGCGATGGCGCTCGCCGCCTGACTCAGGCCGCGGCGAGCGGCCGCGCGAGGAGCCGGCCCAGGAGCGCATAGTCGAGGGGCTTCGCCAGGACCCCTTCGAGACCCGCCGCCCGGGCGGCGGCCTCGTCGGTCCGGGCGTCCGCCGTGAGCGCCACGATCCGGCAGGGAGGACGCCCGAGGGCCGCTTCGAGCCGGCGGATGCGCCGGGCCGCCTCGAGCCCGTCGAGGCCCGGCATGCGGATGTCCATCAGGACGAGATCGTAGGGGCGGCCCGCGAAGGCCGCCTCGGCGAGGGAAACCGCCTCGGCCCCGTCGCGGGCCCGGTCGACGGCGGCGCCGAGCCGTTCGAGCCCCTTCACCGCGAGGAGCGCGTTGATGTCGTTGTCCTCGGCGATGAGCACCCGGACCTGCGCGGCGGGGAGAGCCGGCGGCGTGCGGGCCCCTTGCGCGCCGCTCCCGGTCGCCTCGCGCAGGAGGGAGCGCGAGCGCACGGGCTTCACGAGATACCCGTCGAACCCGGCCGCGGCCGGCGAGAAGGCGCGCCGGTCGAAGGGCGACAGGAGCACCAGGCTGCGGCCGACGCCCGCCCGGCGCGAAGCGGCCGCGACCTCCCGCACCGCCTCGTCGCCAAGGGCGCAGTCGGCGATCACCACGTCGAACCGGCACGCGAGCCGTTCGAGCGCCTCGGCCGCGCTCGTCACCCGGACCGCGGCGGCGCCGGCCTCGGCGAGGCGCCGGGTCAGGAACGGCCCCTCGAAAGGGGAGGGCGAGACGACGAGGACGCTCAGGCCCGCGGCGGCGGCGGGCGCCTCCGCGGCCTCCTCGGCCGCCGCGAGCGGCAGCACGACCCGGAACTCGGCACCGCCCTCGGGGCGGTTCGCGACCGCGATAGTGCCGCCCATGCCCTCGACGATGCGGCGCGTGATGGCGAGGCCGAGCCCGGTGCCGCCGTGCCGGCGGCTCAGGCCGTCGTCGCCCTGCTCGAACTCCTCGAACAGGGCGGGGACGCGCTCCGGCGGCACCCCGGGACCGGTGTCGGCGACGGTGACCGCGAGGGCGTCGCCGAGGCGCTCGACGGTGACGCCGACGCCGCCCGTGTCGGTGAACTTCACCCCGTTGCCGGCGAGGTTGAGCAGGACCTGGCGCAGGCGGTCGGCGTCGCCGACGACCCGGCGCGGGCAATCCGCGCCGACATGGGCGGCGATCTCGATGCCCTTGTCCTGCGCCCGGGGGGCGAGGAGCTCGACGGCACCTTCGATCAGGCCGACGAGGTCGAACGGCTCGGCCGCGAGGTCGAGGCGCCCGGACTCGATGCGGGAAAAGTCCAGGATCTCGTCGATGAGGGACAGGAGCGCCTCGCCCGAGCTCTTCACCGCCTGCACGTAGGTGGTCTGCTCGGGCGTCAGCGGCGTGTCGAGGAGGAGGTCGGCCATGCCCAGGATGCCGTTGAGCGGGGTGCGGCATTCGTGGCTGACGGTGGCGACGAAGCGCGACTTCGCCTCGCTCGCCGCCTCGGCCCGGGCGCGGGCCTCCTCGAGCCGGCGGGCGGCGGCGACGCGCTCGGTGACGTCGCGGCCGGCGCGCAGGGTCTCGGGCCCGTCCGGGCCGGCGACCGTGGTCTCGACCCACGCGTACCAGCGCAGGCCCGCGGGGGTCCGGATCGCCTCCTCGACGAGGCGGGCGTCGTGCCGGACCTGCACCGGCCCGCGCTCGACGACCTCGGGCGCCGCCGTCGAACCCGCGGTCGCCTCCGCCGGGCCGAGAAGGCCGAGATAGCCGGCATCGGCGGCGGTGATGTGCCCCCGGGCGTCGCGCTGGACGAAGGCGTCGACCTGCGCCTCGACGATCGCGCGGTAGCGCTCCTCGGACTCGGCGAGCCGCCAGAGCCGGTCCTGGAGGGCCTCGATCTCCCCTTGCAGGGCGCTCCTCGCCCGGGCGCCCGCGCGGGACCCCGCGAGCGCGGCGAGGCCGAGGACCGCGGTGGCGATCCCGAGGGCGCCGATCGTCGAGCTCCAGTCCATCCCGCCTCGAAACCTGTTCGGGCGCATCCTCCCCGAGCGGGGTGAAGATCGGGTTGGGACGGATGGTGGAGAAATCCTCGACGGATCGGATCGAATCCGACGGGATTCACCGGCGCCGGGTCACCCGAGCTTGGTGGCGCGACCCTCGAACGTCACCTGAACGGAATAGGGCGCGGCCTCCCGCTCGATCTCGTCGAGGAGCGCCTTCTGTTCCTTCGCCCGGGCCGGCCCCGCCTCTTCCAGGTGGATCCGAACGGCATTCGTTTCGGGGGAGGTGCCCACGCCGTGGACCCCCTTCTGGCCGAGGTATTTTCGGCTGAGCCGCCGCTTCGTCGCTTCGAGGGTCATGCGACCGCCTCCTCCGTCACGAGTTCGATCTGCATCCCGGCGAGAACGTCCTCGATATGGTTCGCGATCCCGTAGCTGCCGTCGAGAGGGCCGGCAAAGAAGAGGCCGACCGCCTTCCGATCGCCGTCGACCACGAGGGAGCCGCTGTCACCCCGCAGGGCGAGGGCGGGGAACTCGGGGACGTTCTCGATCCTGATCTGTCCGTCGAAGCGGGCAACGGCGTCCGCGTTCTCGGCAGCCATCCCGACGACCACGTCGTATGAGAGGTCCTGGATC
>DATLFZ010000018.1:0-6092 GCA_035540795.1 Beijerinckiaceae bacterium
CCTCGCACAGGTCGCGCATGGTCGGGAAGCTGCGGGTGACGTCGACCACGCCGTCGGGGCGGATCGCCACCACCGACGGGCCCTCCACGTCCGGGCGCCACACCCGGCCGGCGAGGGCGCCCCGCGCGCCGTCGTCCGGCAGCGCCTTCATGGTCTCCTGAGCGAGGGACGGCATTTTCATCTCCCGGTTGGTTGGGGCGCCGCTTCGAGCTTCAGCGCGCGGATGATGCCGTCTGCGACCGCTTCCGGCGGCGCGGCGACGGAAATCTCGATCACGCCTTCCGCGGGGACGGGCGCCTCGAGGGCGGCGAACTGGCTGTCGAGGAGGGCGGGCGGCATGAAATGGTCGCTGCGGGCGGCGAGTCGCCCGGCGATGAGCGGCTTGTCGCCGCGCAGATGCACCACCGCGACGCCCGTACGGCCCCCGACCAGGATGTCCCGGTAGGCGCGCTTCAGCGCCGAGCAGGTGACGATGCCGCGCTCGCCGCCTGCGAGTCGCTCGTCGATCCAGGCGGCGATGGCGTGCAGCCAGGGCAGCCGGTCGGCATCGTCGAGGGGCACGCCGCGGCTCATCTTCTCGATGTTCTCCGGCGGGTGAAAACTGTCCGCATCGCGAAAAGGCCAGCCGAGGCGCTCGTGCAGGAGGGAGGCCGTGGTGCTCTTGCCCGAGCCCGACACCCCCATCAGCAGGACGACGCCGATGTCCATCAGCCGTCCTTCTTCGGTTCGACGTGGCCGCCGAAACCCTTTCGCATGGCGGAGAGGACCTTTTCCGCAAAAGTGTGGTCCTGGCGCGAGCGGAAGCGGGCGTAGAGGGCGGCGGTGAGCGCCTCCGCCGGCACCGCCTCCTCGATCGCGGCCATCACGGTCCAGCGGCCCTCGCCCGAATCCTCCACGTGGCCCGAATAGGCGGCGAGGTCCGGGTCCTCGGCGAGGGCGGCGGCGGTGAGGTCGAGGAGCCAGGAGGTGATCACGCTGCCCCGGCGCCAGACCTCGGCCACGTCGGCGAGATCGAAGTCGAAACGGTGCTCCGGCGGCAGCTTCGGCGAGCCGGCGTTGCGGAGGATGTCGAAGCCCTCCGCCATCGCCTGCATCATGCCGTACTCGATGCCGTTGTGGATCATCTTGGCGAAGTGCCCGGCGCCGCTCGGGCCCGCATGGAGGTAGCCGCGCTCGACCCGCGGATCGCGGCCCTCGCGGTGCCCGGTGCGCGGGATGTCGCCGAGCCCGGGGGCGAGGGCGGCGAAGATCGGGTCGAGCCGCTCGACGGCCTCGGCCGGCCCGCCGATCATCAGGCAGTAGCCGCGTTCGAGGCCCCAGACGCCGCCGCTCGTGCCGACGTCGAGATAGTGCACGCCCGTTTCCGCGAGGGTGCGGGCCCGGCGCACGTCGTCCTTCCAAAAGGTGTTGCCGCCGTCGATGACCGTGTCGCCGGGGGACAGGAGGCCGGCGAGCGACGCGACCGCCTCCTCGGTGGCGGCCCCGGCCGGCAGCATCACCCAGACGGTCCGCGGCGCCTCCAGGGCGGCGACGAGGGGCGCGAGGTGGTCGACCGCGGTCGCGCCCTCGGCGGCGAGGCGCGCGCCGGGTTCCGGATCGCGGTCGTGGACGACGCAAGCATGGCCCGCGCGCATCAGCCGGCGCGCGATGTTGGCGCCCATGCGCCCGAGCCCCACCACCCCGATCTGCATCGTCCTCTCCTCGCCGCTTCAGACCGCGCCCGCGCCCGCCTGTCAACAAGCCTTGACCCGCCCGGAACGCGGGGCGACAGAGCCCGCATGACCGAGCTCGCCGTCGCGATCGGCGCCTTCCTCGCCGCGCACATGATCCCGTCCGTGCCGGGCCTGCGCGACCGGCTGATCGGGGCGGTGGGCCGCGGCCCCTACATGGCCGGGTACTCGATCCTGTCCCTCGTCCTACTCGCCTGGGTGGTGGTGGCGGCGCTGCGGGCGGACACCATCCCGCTCTGGAATCCGGCTCCGTGGCAAGGGTGGGTGCCGCTCCTCGTCATGCCGTTCGCCCTCTGGCTGCTCTTCGCGGGGCTCGCGAGCCCGAACCCGCTGTCGGTGACGATGCGCAAGACCGGGCAGCCCGCGCCCGGCGGCATCGTCGCGGTGACGCGCCACCCCGTCCTGTGGGGCTTTTCCCTGTGGGGCCTGTCGCACGTCCCGCCGAACGGGCATCTCGCCGCGCTGATCCTGTTCGGCGGGGTGGCGCTGTTCGGCTTTCTCGGCATGCGCATGCTCGACCGGCGCAGCCGGCGCACGCTCGGCCCCCGCTTCGACGAATTCGCCGCCTCCACCTCTATCGTGCCCTTCGCGGCGGTCCTCGCCGGACGGGCCCGGCTCGATCCGCCGGCGCTCTTCCCGGCCGCGGTCGCGGCGCTCGTCGTCTACACCTGGTTCCTCCTGCACGGACACCTGTGGCTGATCGGGCGGGACCCGCTGGCGGGCCTGTGACGTTTCGGTTCGCTTCGAGGACGATCCATGCCGCTCAACGCCGCCATCATCCCGGTCACCCCCTTCCAGCAGAACTGCACCCTTCTCTGGGACGAGAACAAGCGCGGGGTCGTCATCGACCCGGGCGGGGACGTGCCGCGCATCGTGGAGGCCATGACCCGCGCCGGCGTCACGGTGGAGAAGATCCTGCTCACCCACGGCCATATCGACCATGCCGGCGGCGCGGCGGACCTTAAGGAGCGTCTCGGCGTGCCGATCGAAGGGCCGCACGAGGCCGACCGGTTCCTGCTCGAGGCGCTGGTCGAACGCGGGCGCGATTTCGGGATTCCGGCGCGGCCCGTGACGCCCGACCGCTGGCTCGCCGAAGGCGACGAGGTGACGGTCGGCGCAGCGACGTTCGACGTGCTGCACTGCCCCGGGCATTCGCCCGGCAGCGTCGTCCTGGTGAGCCGGGAGCAGCCTTTCGCGATCGTCGGCGACGTGCTCTTCCGCGGCTCGATCGGCCGCACGGACCTCGCCGGCGGCGACCACGCCACCCTGATCCGCTCGATCAAGGAGAAGCTCATGCGGCTTCCCGACGAGGTCGCCTTCATCTGCGGCCACGGGCCGACGAGCACGATCGGGGAGGAGCGGCGCACGAACCCGTTCCTGTGAACCGGGCGCCGGCGGCGGCCCGCCGCGGCCCCGCCCGTGCTATCAGGAGCCGTCCGCGCCGGGAGAGCCCATGGAAGCCCTGTTCATCGGCCAGACCTACATCGACGTCACGTTCCTGACCGATCACATCCCGACCGGGGACGAGAAGTCGGTGGCGCGGGACTACGCCATCTCCTTCGGCGGCAACGCGGTCACCGCCGCCTTCTGCTGCGCCAAGCTCGGCATCGCGCCGGACCTCCTCGCCTCGGTGGCCGACGACTGGCTCGGGCGCATGTTCATCGACATGGCGGCCCGCTACCGCATCTCCGTCCACCATCGGAAGGTGGCGGAATCCTCGCTGTCCTTCATCATGCCGCACGGGGGCAAGCGCGCCATCGTGCGCTGCCGCGACGACGACTACCTGCATCCCTTCCCGCCGCTGAACCTGCGCGGGTGCCGGGCGCTGCACCTCGACGGCCACCAGCCGGATGCGGCGATCCACTACGCCAAGGCCTGCCGGGAGGCGGGCATCCTCACCTCCCTCGACGGGGGAGGCCTGCGCGCCAACACCCACGAACTCCTCGCCTTCATCGACGTCGCGGTGGTGGCGGAGCGCCTGTGCGAGCAGATGGACCTCGCCCCGTCCGGCATGCTCGGGTACCTCAAGTCCCGCGGCTGCCGGGTCGGCGGGGTGACGCTCGGCGAGCGCGGCATGGTCTGGTACGACGAGACCGGGACGGAGCGCTGGCTGCCGGCCCTCGCGGTCCCCCCGGAGCGCATCCTCGACACCAACGGGGCGGGCGACATCTTTCACGGCGCCTACGTCTACGCGGCCATGAAGCGGCCGGAGGCGTCCTGGGCGGAGCACTTCGCCTTCGCCCGAGGGGCGTCCGCCCATTCGATCCAGCATCTCGGCAACGAGGCGAGCCTGCCGAGCCTCGACGACGTCGCGGCGGCGCAGGCGGCCTTTCGCGAGAAGGCGGTGCCGGCCTGACGATCAGGACGCCTGGTCGGCCGCCCGGGCCCGCCTCCGCCACGTGCGCAGCATCTTCCGCCACCAGAGGTCGCCGCGCTGGGGCGCCAAGCCGTCGCCGAAGAGGACCGCCCCTTGCGGCGTGCGCACCAGCTTGAGGGTGCGGGTGTGGAAGTCCTCGATGCCGGGGCGGTGGGCGATCGACAGGATCGTGGTCTCCTGGAGCTCGGTGTCGAACAGGCCGAGCATGGCCGCCTGGCTCTCCTCGTCGAGGGCGGAGGTCGCCTCGTCCATGAACACCCATTTCGGCCGGTGCAGGAGGATGCGGCCGAAGGCGATGCGCTGCTGCTGGCCGAGCGACAGCATCTTGTCCCAGCGCTCCTCCCGGTCGAGGGATTCGATGAAGTCGGACAGGCCGCAGCGGCCGAGCGCCCAGCGCACCGTCTCGTTGGGAAAGCCGTCCGGGGCGGCGGGGTAGCAGATCGCCGCCCGCAGGGTGCCGAGCGGCAGGTAGGGCCGCTGCGGCATGAACATCTGTTCGTTCGACGGAGGCACCCGGATCGTGCCCTGGCCCCAGGGCCAGAGCCCCGCGATGGCGCGGAACAGGGTGCTCTTCCCCGAGCCCGATTCGCCGGTGATCAGGACCCGCTCGCCCGGCTCGATCTCGGCGCTCGCGTCCTCGACGACGGTGCTCCCCTCGATGGTCGAGATCGCCACGTTCTCGAAGGCGAGCTTGCCCTCCGGATGGGGCTCGACCACGAGGCGCTGGTCCTCGGGCTGCTGCTTCTCCAGGCTCAGCATCGCCTCGCGGAACATGGAGACGCGGTGCACGGCCGAGCGCCAGTCGGCGATCTTCGGGAAGTTGTCGACGAACCAGCGCAAGGCCGCCTGGACCTGGCTGAAGGCGCCGACCACCATCATCAGCTCGCCGAAGGAGAGGCTGCCCGCGAAATAGCCGGGCGCCGCCGCGACGATCGGCACGACGAGCGCCACCCAGCCGTAGCCCGAGGTGATCCAGGTGAGCCGGGCGAGGGCCCCGGAGAGACGCCGCGTCGCCTTGAGCACCTCGTCGAGCACCCGCTCGAGGTTGCGGCGCTCGTCGCTCTCGCCGCAATAGAGGGCGACGCCCTCGGCGCTCTCGTTGACGCGCACGAGCGAGAAGCGCAGGTCCGCCTCGCGGGCGTAGCGCGCCGTGTTGAGCGGGATCATCGGCCGGCCGACGAAATAGGTCAGGAGCGAGCCGAGCCCCGCATAGGCGATCGCGACCCAGACCATGTAGCCCGGGATGACGATCCGCTCGCCGCCGATCGTCAGCACCACCGAAGAGGACAGCCCCCACAGGACGCCGATGAAGGTGACGAGGAGGAGGGTCGATTGCAGGATGCCGACGCCGAGCTCGGTGGTGAACTCGGAGAACAGCCGGCAATCCTCCTGCATGCGCTGGTCGGGGGCGGCTCCGCGCGGCCCGGCGAAGGTGAGGCGATAGGCGCGCCCGGGCTCGAGCCAGCGGTCGAGGAGCGTCTGGCTGAGGCGCTGGCGGATGCGGATCTTGAGGAGCTCCTGCAGGAAGGTCTGCGCCACGACGAGGGCGAGGAGCACGGCCACGATCTGGAAGAACACGGCGAACTGCCAGAAGAACACCGGCGAGTTGCGCTGTTCGAGGGCGTCGAAGAAGGCCCCGTTCCAGGTGTTGAGGCGGACCTGGCCGATCATGTTGCCGACGAGGACGATCACGATCGCGACAGACAGGAACAGGACCGGCCAGCCCCGGGGCAGCCGGACGAGCTCCCGGAAGATGGTCGCGAGCTGGGCGACCATGCCGGGTTCGGTCGGCGCGACCGGCACGCGCTCCTGCGGCCGCCGCGGCGGAGGCGGCGGGGCGGAGGGCGTCGCGAGTTCGGGTTCCTCGGCGACCACGCGGGCTGCCGCAGGCGCGGGCACCGGCCGCCGCCTGCTCGTCACCTCGTCGATGTCCGTACCCAAGCGGCCGCCGTCCTGCGCAGTTGCTCAGAGCAACTGCGCAGGAC
>DATLFZ010000019.1:0-2677 GCA_035540795.1 Beijerinckiaceae bacterium
GGCGCGGATGTAGCGCTCGACCTCGCCGATGCTGTCCGTGCGCGAATCGCCGCCAAGCACGAGGGAACGGAACTCAGCGCCAAGCAGCGCGAGGACCTCGAGCGCGAGGCCGCGGCCCGCGTGAAGAACAACGACACGATCGACGCCTATCGCCAGAAGATGGGCGAGGCGCGCCATGCGGCGGCGGAGTTCTCCTCGGCCCTGTCCGGCGCCTTCGAGGCGTTGATCGTGCGCGGCGAGAAGCTCAACACGGTCCTCGCCAACCTCGCCAGCCGCTTCGCCGGCCGCTTGATGGACAAGGGCTTCGACACGCTCCTCGGCGTCGGCCAGAAGGACGGCGGCTGGTTCGCGAACCTTCTCTCCAGCGCCTTTTCGGCCACGCCGAAGTCCAACGCCAACGGCGGCCCGGTCCGGGCCGGGGTGCCGGTGACCGTCGGCGAGATGGGCCGCGAGATCTTCGTGCCGGCGAGCGACGGCGCCATCGTCCCCGGCCACGCGCTGGGGCGGGCGGCGGCGCCGGTCTCGGTCAGCCTCGTCTCGCACACCACGATCAACGGCGGCGACCCGGCGCGCATGCGGGCCGAGCTGGCCGAGCGCGACCGGCGTCTCCTCGCTGCCATCCCCGGCGTCGTGCGCGACGCGCAGCGGCGGAACAAGCTCTGATGGCGCTCACCTTCCCCCGCGAGTTCCCGGCCTGGCTGCGGGCCACGTCCTGCCGCATCCGGCCGAGCCGCATCCAGGCCCTGTCCCGCAGCCGCGGCGGCACCGTGCAGGTGGCGGAGCGCGGGCGCACGCTGATGACCTTCGAGGCCACCTTCCCGGCCATGCGCCGGGACCGGCACGCGGAGATCGAGGCCTGGATCGACAGCCTGCGGGACGGGCTCAACACCTTCCGGGCGCACCACCTTTTGCGCTGCCGCCCGCTCGCCTATCCGGGCACGGGCTGGGCCGGGTTCACGAAGGGCAACGGCGGCGGCGCCTTCACGGGGGCGAACGCCGTCATCGGCTCGTCGCCGAACCCCTACACCGCCGTCCTCGGCGACCTGCCCGGGTTCTTCGTCCTCTCCCCCGGCGACATGATCTCGTGGGCGTGGAAGTCGACCCGCACCATCCACCGGATCGTCGAGGGCGGCACGGCCGACAACGTCGGCACCCTCGCCGTCCAGGTCGAGCCGGACATCCCGCCCGGCAACTCGCTCGCCTACCCGCTGGCGCTCAAGGTCGAGCGCGCCGACGCGATCTGGCGGCTCGTGCCGCCCTACCCGGACCTGTCCGAAGAGGCGCTCGGCCAGCCGGTCACCATCCGCGCCGTGCAGGTGCTGTTCTGAGGAGGGAGCGATGAACCCGTTTGGTTTCCTTCTTCGGTGGCTCGACCGCAGGATTGAGGCCGTTTCGACCCGGTGTGCCGCCGCGCGTCGGCGCGAGGCGGAGGTTCGGGCCGAGGCGGCTGTCAGCCTCGCGGAAGAGTTGGCGGCTTTATCGGCGGCTCCTTCGAGGTTTTCTCAAGGTAATCAGCCAACCGCGCCGTATGAGCTGCGGTGATGGTGCTGCCCATATCGCGGTGAGCGCTCGCGGTCGCTCTGATATTATCAAGCAAGTCAGTCAGACTGAGTGCGCCGCGTTTGGTCAGTTCGCTTACCAGGCAGCCGATCACGGAAAGCAGTGCTGACGTGTAAGCATCTTTATCGGCGGCACTCATTCTGATCTCCATCGGCTCGGTTGGCGCCACCGATGGTAGAGAGCCGGGCGCGCCGCACAAGCCGCCCGGCCGCCCCTTCCTGAAACGAGGTCTCCCATGAACCGACGTTCGTTCTTCGGCTTCCTCGCGGCTGCGCCGGTGGCGGCGGCGGTCGCAAAGCCGGCTGCGCCTGTGCCTCCGCTCCCGGAGGTGCTGATCCAGGTCAAGGGCGCGGAAGTCTACGACATCCGCGCCATGGAGGAGTGGGCGGCGGCGTTCCGGCGGGGCCTGCCTGCGCTCATCGAGGACGGCAAGCGCCGCGGGCTCTACCACGAGCGGAGCGTCGTCTGACCCCATGGCCCGCGCCTTCACCCAAGCGACCCACGACCTTCTCGCCGGCGGCGCGCTCGCCGAGCGCGCGCTCATCGTCGTGCGCCTGCCCGAGGGCGACTTCGGCTTCTGGGACGACGTCTTTTCCGCCACCTTCCCGGACCATTTCCCGGGGGTGACGTTCACCGGCTCCGGCTCGCTCATCAGCCTCGACGACGTGCAGCAGACCGCGCGCCAGACCGTCCAGGCGCTGAAAGGCTACCTGTCCGGCCTCGACACGGGCGTGCTCGCCACGCTCGGCACCCACAACCTGCACGCCGGCACCGTCGAGATCGCCAAGGCGCTCTATAACCCGGACAGCCGGGCGCTCGTGGCGGTGGTCACCGTCTTCCGCGGCTACATCGACCAGGACCGCATCGTCGAGCGGCCCGGCGACGACGGCACGCTCGTGTCCGTGCTCGAATTGACCTGCGAGAGCCGGGCGATCGAGCTCGACCGGGCGACGCACCGCCGGCGCTCCTTCGCCGACCAGCAGCGCTTCTCCGCCGGCGACCGCTTCTTCGAATACACCGGCCGCGTCGGGACGAAGCCGATCCCCTGGGGCCGCGCCGACGTGGCCGGGTCCGCGGGCCCGGGGCGCTAACATGCGGCGCCAGGACTGGTTCGAGC
>DATLFZ010000020.1:0-7909 GCA_035540795.1 Beijerinckiaceae bacterium
CCGGACCTCGCCCTGTGGGCGCTCGGCGCCGTGGCGGTCCTGTTCGTCGTCCTCGCGATCGTGTCCCGCGGCCCGGTGGCGGCCCTGCGCGCGCTCGCCGTGGCGCTGGTCCTCCTCGCGCTCGCCAACCCCGCCCTCGTCCAGGAGGACCGGGAGAAGGTGAAGGACATCGCCGCCGTCCTGATCGACCGCTCCGGCTCGAACCAGCTCGGCGGCCGCACGGCGATGACCGACCTGGTCCAGGCGGAGCTCAAGCGTCGCTTCGGCGGCCTCGCCGACGTGGAGCCGCGCTTCATCGAGGTGGCGGACGGGGAGGGGGACGACGGCACCCGCCTGTTCACGGCCCTCTCGAACGCCCTCGCCGACGTGCCGCCGGACCGCCTCGCCGGGGTGATCATGGTGACGGACGGCGTCGTGCACGACATCCCGGCCTCGCCCGAGCAGCTCGGCTTCCGCGCGCCGCTCCACGCCCTGATCACCGGGCGGCCGGACGAGCGCGACCGCCGCATCGCCCTCCTGCAGGCGCCCCGCTTCGGCATCGTCGGGCGCGAGCAGACGATCCGGGCGCAGGTCTCCGAACGCGGCGGGCCCGGCACCGCCTGGGTCACCGTGCGCCGCGACGGCCAGCAGGTGATGCGCCGGCAGGTCCGCACCGAGACGCCGTTCTCGCTCTCCGTGCGGATCGAGCACGGCGGTCCGAACGTGGTCGAGATCGAGGCCGAGCCGCTGCCGGACGAGCTCACCGCCGCCAACAACCGCGCCGTCGTCACCATCGAGGGCATCCGCGAGAAGCTGCGCGTGCTGCTCGTCTCGGGCGAGCCGCACGCGGGCGAGCGCACCTGGCGCAACCTCCTCAAGTCCGACGCCAACGTCGACCTCGTCCACTTCACCATCCTGCGCCCGCCGGAGAAGCAGGACGGCACCCCCATCAACGAGCTCTCGCTCATCGCCTTCCCGACCCGCGAGCTGTTCCAGCAGAAGATCAAGGAGTTCGACCTCATCATCTTCGACCGCTACGCCAACCAGACGGTCCTGCCCTCGACCTATTTCGACAACATCGTGCGCTACGTGCGCGAGGGCGGCGCGGTGCTGGTGGCGGCCGGGCCGGAATTCGCCGGCGCGGCGAGCCTCGCCCGCACCCGCCTTTCGCCGATCATCCCCGGCAGCCCGGACGGGCGCATCTTCGAGGAGCCCTACAAGGCCCGCATCACCGTCCCCGGCCAGCGCCACCCGGTCACCCGCGGCCTGCCGGGATCGGAGAGCGAGCCGCCGGCCTGGGGCGAGTGGCTGCGGGTCATCGGCGCGCAGGTCCGTTCGGGGACCCCGGTGATGTCCGGGGCCGGCGAGGCCCCGCTCCTCGTGCTCAACCGGGAGGACAAGGGCCGCGTCGCCCTGCTCCTCTCCGACCATGCATGGCTATGGGCCCGCAACTTCCGCGAGGGCGGCCCCCATCTCGACCTCCTGCGCCGGCTCGCCCACTGGCTCATGAAGGAGCCGGGCCTCGAGGAGGAGGCTCTGCGCGCGACCGCCACCGGCCGCGAGGTGCGGGTCGAGCGCCAGACCATGGGCGACGCGCCGGGGCCGGTGACCGTGGTCTCGCCGAGCGGGGCCGAGCGCCAGGTCGACACGGTCGAGGACCGGCCGGGGCTGTTCGTCGCGCAGCTCTCCGCCCGCGAGCTCGGCCTGCACACGGTCCGCTCGGGGGATCTCGCCGCCTTCGTCAGCGTCGGCCCGGCCAATCCGCGCGAGCTCGCCGACGTGTTCAGCGACACCGAGCCCCTGCGGGCGCTCGCGGAGGCGACCGGCGGCTCCGTGCGCCGGGTCGCCGCCCATTACGGCGACGGCGTCGCGGTGCCGCGCATCCAGACCATCCGCTCGGGCACCCGCTTCGCCGGCGGCGACTGGATCGGCATCCGCCCGAGCGACAGCGCCATCGTGCGCGGCGTCTCGGTCTTCCCCCTCGCGCTCGGCATCATCGGCCTGCTGCTCCTGGTCGGCGCGGCGCTCGCCGCCTGGGTGGCCGAAGGGCGGCGGACGGCGGAGCGGTAGGCTCAGGTCAGCGGCAGCACCGCACCTTTGGTGCGCGCGAGCGCGCCCTCGGCGAGTTCCGCGGCGAGGAAGCGGGCCGGGTCGACGGGGCCGGGCATCACGAGGTGGCCCGGCGGCACGCGTTTGAAGCCGAAGCGGCCATAGTAGGGCTCGTCGCCGACGAGGAGCACGAGCTCGTGGCCGGCGGCGCGGGCGGCCTCGATGGCGCGCCCGATCAGGGCCGAGCCGATGCCGCGGTTCTCGAAGGCCGGATCGACGGTGAGCGGGCCGAGCATCAGCGCGCCGCCCTCGCCGGCCCGCACCGGCGTCTGGCGCACCGAGCCGACGAGGAGCGTCCCGACGAGGGCCGTGAACGAGAGCTCGAACAGATGCGGCGCGCCCTCGCGCAGGCGGAAGGCGGTGCGGGCGTAGCGCCCCGGCCCGAAGGCGCGCTCGTGCAGGCGCTCGATCGCCTCCGCGTCGCCGGCGGTCTCGGTGCGGATGACGAGGGGGAGCTGGGTCATAAGGCGGGCCGGCTTAGCAGCGCGGCCGCGCGGGTGCAAACGGCTCAGATCATCCGCGACGGCAGCCAGGTCGAGATCGCCGGGAAGGCGACCAGGAGGGCGAGGCGCACGATGTCGGCCGCGACGAAGGGCAGGATGCCGCGCACCACCACCGACTGGCGCAGGTTCGCGACGCCCTGGATGACGAAGATGTTCATGCCGACCGGCGGCGTGATCAGCCCGATCTCGGCCGCGGTCGTGACCAGGATGCCGAACCACACCGCCTGCTGCGCCGGCGCAAGGCCGAAATCGAGCGCCATGAAGATCGGGAACAAGATCGGCACGGTCAGCAGGACCATGGAGAGGGAATCCATGAGGCAGCCCAGGGCCACGTAGAGGACGAGGATGACCAGAAGCGTGGCGTAGGGCCCGAAGCCCGCGTCCCGCAGCAGCGCGACGGCGCCGTCGGCGAGGCGGGTGCCCTCGATGAAGAAGTTGAACAGCGCCGCCCCGACCAGGATGAAGAAGATCATGCCGGTGGTGGTCGCGGTCTCGACGACCGCCTCGCGGGCGACGGGGCCGGTGAGCTTGCGCAGGGCGAGCGCGAGCGCGAAGGCGCCGAAGGCGCCGACCGCCGCGGCTTCCGTCGGCGAGAACAGGCCCCAGTAGAGCCCGCCGATGACGATCCCGAACAGGAGCGCCACCGCCCAGATCCGGCGCAGCGCCGCCGCCGCCGCGCGGACCGTAAAGGGGTCGCCCGGCGGCCCGAGGGCCGGGTTCAGCCGGGTCTGGAGCCAGATCGCGCCCATGTAGCACAGCGTCCCGAGGAGCCCCGGCAAGAGGCCGCCGACGAAGAGCTGGCCGATCGAGGTCTGGGTCAGCAGCCCGTAGAGGGCGAGGATGATCGACGGCGGGATCATCACCCCGAGCGTCCCGCCGGCGGCGACGGAGGCGGCGCTCAGGCTGTCGGCGTAGCCGCGCCGGCGCATCTCGGGCAACGCGACCCGGCACATGGTCGCCGCGGTGGCGAGGCTCGAGCCGCAGATGGCGCCGAACAGGGCGCTCGCGCCGACCGTCGCCATGGCGAGCCCGCCGCGGAAGGGGCCGACGAAGGCGTAGACCGCCTCGTAGAGCGCCCGCGACAGGCCGGCATGGGAGGCGAGCACGCCCATCAGCACGAACAGCGGCACGACCGAGAGGCCGTAAGGCACGATCGCCTCGAACGGGGCGGTCGCCAGGATGAAGCCGGCGCTGGCGAACCCGTTCATCCAGGCGAAGCCGGCAAGGCCGACCGCGGCCATCGCCACCGCCACCGGCACGCCGAGGAAGATCAGCGCGAGGACGGCGGAAAAGCCGGCGAGCCCCGCGGCGATGCCGCTCAAGGCGCCGACCCGCGAAAGGCCTGCGCCAGGGTGCGCCCGAACAGGGTCGCGGCGGCGAGGATCGAGGCGGCGACGCCGGCGACGAGCGGCGCCCAGTACCAGATCATCGGGATGCCGATCGTCTGGGAGCGGTCGCCGTAGGCGATCTGGCTGAGGGCCGAGCCGTAGGTGCGCACCAGCATCGGCAGGAGGATGGCGAGCGCCAGGGCCGCCGCGAAGGCCTTGAGCAGCAGCGCCGCCCGCACCGGCAGGCGGCCCGTGAACAGGTCGACCGACACGTGCCGGTCGGCGACGAAGGTGTAGGGGATGACGAAATAGGCGCCGGCGAGCACGAACAGCTGGACGAGGTCGACGACCCCCGGCACCGCGCCGCCGAAGCGCCGGGCCAGCACGTCCGCCACCGTGACGAGGGCCGCCGCCGCGTAGGCGGCGACCCCGAGCACGGCGAGGACGAGCGTCAGGCGCTCGACCGCGCGGGCCACCTCAGCTCTTCTTCTCGAATTCGGCGATGCGCTTCTGCAGGGCCTCGTAGATCTCGCGGGCGTTCTTCACCCCCTCGCCCTCGACCTGCTTGATGTAGCGCTCCGCCACCGGCTCGAGGGCCTTCTGCCAGCGCTGGCGCTGCTCGGGCGAAAGCCGGGTGATCTCGTTGCCGCGCGCCTTGGCGGCGGCGAGGCCGGGCTCGTCCCACTTGTCCCACCAGGCGCCGAACTTGGCGACGAGCGCGTCGCCCGAGAGCTTGTCGACGCAGGCGCGAACGTCGGCGGGCAGGGCGTTGTAGCGGTTCTCGTTCATGACGAAGAAGAACGACACCGTGTAGGAGCGGGCGTCGAGATGGTGCTTGAGCACCTCGGCGAGCTTGAACGAGCTCACCGGGTCCCAGGGGAACACGGTGCCGTCGATGGTGCCCTTCTGCAGCGCCTCGTAGACCTGGCCCGGGGGCAGGCCCTGCGGCACCGCGCCGAGCTGTTCGAGCATCATCGACACGGCCGGGCTCGGGGTGCGCAGGCGCAGGCCCTTGAGGTCGTCGATGTCGGCGACCTTCTTGTCCCGGGTGTGGATCAGCCCGCCGTTGTGGGCGTGAAGCGCCAGCACCTTCATGCCCTTGTATTCCTGCGCGAGATGCTCGGGGAAGATCGCCCACAGGGCCCGCGTCGCCGCGTCGGCGCTCTCGGTCAGGAACGGCATGTCGATGAGCGAGGTGCGCGGGAAGCGCCCCCGCGGAATGCCGTGCAGGCCGTGGGCGATGTCGACCACGCCGGCGGTCACCTGCTCCTGCTGGCGCGCCACGTTGCCGAGCTGGGTGCCGCCGTGGGAGACGGTGACGTTGACCCGCCCGTTGGTGCAGGTGGCGAGGTCCTTGGCCCAGGGCTCGATGAAGTCGGTGTGGATGCCGTGCACCGGCGGCAGGAAGTGGCTGAGCTTCAGCTCGATCTCGGCCGCATGGGCGGGGAGGGCGAGCGCGCCGAGGCACAGGGTCGCGAGAAGTCTCTTCAAGGTTTCCTCCGCGGAATCTTGGGCGCCGGGCGCCGGATCGGATCAGCGTAGCCGAACCGGAATCGCGGTAAAGCCCCGGAACCGGACCCGCCGGCTGCGCACCGCCGGCCCAGCGGGCTCGTAGTCCGGGAAGCGGGCGAGGAAGCGCTGGACCGCGACGCGGCCCTCGAGCCGGGCGACGTTCATGCCGGCGCATTGGTGGATGCCGGTGGCGAAGGCGAGGTGCCGGTTCGGCTGCCGGCCGACGTCGAACCGGTGCGGGTCGGGAAAGACCTCCGGATCCCGGTTGGCCGCCCCGATGCCGATCGTCACCTGCGTCCCTGCCGGGAAGTCTTGGCCGCCCATGGCGAAGGGGGCGGCGGCGATGCGGTTGCCGAGCTGGTTCGAGCTCTCGAAGCGCAGCATCTCCTCGACCGCGAGGCGCACCAGGCCCGGGTCGTCGAGGAGGCGGCGGCGCTCGCCCGGCCATTCGATCAGGAGCTGGAGGCCGTTGCCGATGAGGTTGGTCGTCGTCTCGTGGCCGGCGTTGAGGATGAAGATGCAGTTCTGCAGGAGCTCCGTCTCGGACAGGCGCTCCCCGTCGGCCTCGCCGCGGATGAGGCGGGTCAGGATGTCCTTGTCCGGGTCGCCCGGCCGGCGGCGGCGCTCGGCGACGAGGCGCTCGAGATAGGCGAGGAAGTCCAAGACCGCCCGGTTGCCGTCCGCGAGCACCTGCGCCGACGGAAAGGGTTCCAGCGCCCCGAGGATGGCAAGCGACCAGGCCCGCAGGGGCCCGCGCTCGGCCCGCGGCACGTCCAGGAGGTTGCCGATGACCTCGACCGGGATCGCGCCGGCATAGTCGTCGATGAGGTCGATCGTGCCCTTCTCCTCCGCCGCGTCGAGGAGGCGGTCGACGAGGGCGACGACGCCCGGCTCCAGCTCCGCGATGGCGCGGGGGGTGAGCGCCCCGGCGATGAGCCGCCGCACGCGGCTGTGCAGCGGCGGGTCGTTGAAGACGAGGCTCGTCGTGTGGTGCTCGTAGAGGGGGCTGTCGCCGTACTTCGCCCCGAACTCGACCGTCTTGTCCGAGCTGAAGGTCCTGGGGTCCTTGTAGACCCGCTCCACGTCGGCGTACCGGGTCAGGAGGATCATGCCGGGCCCGAGGGGATGGACCGGGTCGTGCCGCTGCAGGGCCTCGTAATAGGGATAGGGGTCGGCGTGGAAATCCGCCGGCAGCCGCTCGAAGCCGAACCCGCGGGCGAAGGCCGCCGCCTCCTCCGATTCCGCCCATGCCGCCATCGCCACCTCGCCCGGACCAGGATAGGCGCCCGCGCGCTCCCGCCCAAGAGGATCGTCGCGCGCACGAGGATCGCCCGGGCGCGGGGCTGGGGGGCCGGGCCCGGGCGGAATCGGCTATCATGCCGCCGGAGCCCCCCATGCCCGTCCGCCGCCTCGATCCCGTGCTCGTCGACCGCATCGCCGCGGGCGAGGTGGTCGAGCGCCCGGCGGCGGCGGTGAAGGAGCTCGTCGAGAACGCCCTCGATGCCGGCGCGACCACGGTCGAGATCACCCTCGAGGCCGGCGGGCGCCGGCTCATCCGGGTCGTCGACGACGGGGCCGGCATGAGCGCGGAGGACCTCGCCCTCGCGGTCGAGCGCCACGCCACGTCGAAGCTCCCGGACGGCGACCTCACCCGCATCGGCACCCTCGGCTTCCGCGGCGAGGCGCTGCCCTCGATCGGCGCCGTGGCGCGCCTGTCGATCCTCACCCGCGCGGCGCAGGCGGAGACCGGCGCCGCGATCGTGGTCGAGGCCGGCGCGAAGGGCCCGGTGCGCCCGGCCCCGGCCGCCCGGGGCACGCGGATCGAGGTGACCGACCTCTTCGCGGCGGTGCCGGCCCGGCTCAAGTTCCTCAAGTCGGACCGGGCCGAGGCCCAGGCGGCGGCGGAGGCGGTGCGCCGCCTCGCCATCGCCCATCCGGAGGTGCGTTTCGTCCTCTCCGGCGACCACCTCACCGAAATCGTGCTGCCGCCCGAGCCCGCCGGCGCGCACGGTTTCCTGCGCCGGGCGGCGCGGGTGCTCGGGCCCGACTTCGCCGACAACGCCGTCCTGGTGGCGCTGTCGCGCGAAGGCTTCGCCCTGTCGGGCCATGTCGGCCTGCCGACCTACCACCGGGCGGCGGGAAGCCACGTCCACTTCGTCGTCAACGGCCGCCCGGTGCGGGACAAGCTGCTGCTCGGGGCGGTGCGCGGGGCCTATGCGGACGTGATGGCCTCCGACCGCCACCCGGTCCTGGCGCTCGCGATCGCCTGCGACCCGCGCCTCGTCGACGTCAACGTGCATCCGGCCAAGACCGAGGTGCGCTTCCGCGACCCCGCCCATGTCCGGGCGCTGGTGGTGAGCGCCATCCGCGACGCGATCGGCGCCGCCGGCCACCGCTCGGCCACGACCGGGGGCGCGCGCACGCTCGCCGCCCTGCGCCCGGCGGCGCCGCTCCGCCCCGGCGGGGCGTCGCTCGCAG
>DATLFZ010000021.1:0-4001 GCA_035540795.1 Beijerinckiaceae bacterium
CCAACCCGCGGTGCTCGCGCTCGCGGCCTGGCCGGTGCTCGACATGGCGGCCCCGGAGGCGGAGGCGGAGATCGGCTGGGTCGTCGACCTCGTCTCCGAGATCCGCTCGGCCCGCTCCGAGACCGGCGTGCCGGCGGGGGCGCAGATCCCGCTCGTGCTGGTGCAGCCCTCCCGGGAGGTCGGCGCCCGGGTCGAGCGCTGGGGCGAGACCGTGCGGCGCATGGCGCGCCTGTCCGAGATCCGCAGCGCCGAAGCGGCCCCGCGCGGGGCCGTCCAGCTGATCGTGCGCGGCGAAACCGCGGCGCTGCCCCTCGAAGGCATCGTCGACCTCGCCGCGGAGCGCGAGCGCCTCGGCAAGGAGCGCCAGAAGCTGCTCGGCGAGTGCGCCAAGGCGGAGGCCAAGCTCGGCAATCCGGACTTCCTCGCCCGCGCGCCGGAGGAGGTCGTCGAGGAGCAGCGCGAGCGCCTGGAGGAGGCCCGCGCCCGCCTCGCCAAGATCGAGGAAGCGCTCGCCCGCCTGCGCGACCTCTGATGCGGATCCCGCTGCCGCGCATTCCGTTCCGGCACCTGCCCGGCGGCGACCGGCTGTGGCGGACGCTCGGGCGGCCGCAGCCGCACCGGGTCGTGCGCTACCGCATCGGCGCGCCGCACTGGCCCGGGGCCGAGCGCCTCACCGTCACCGTGCTCACGGACCTGCACACCGGCAGCACACCGGGCGACCTCGCCCGAATGGAGCGGATCGTCGCCGACGCCGACGCCCTCGGCTCGGACCTCGTCCTCCTCGGCGGCGACTACGTCAACATGTCCGGCTTCGGCGAGCGGGTCCCGCCGCAGACGACCGCGCGCATCCTCGCCCGGCTGCGGGCGCCGCTCGGCCGCTTCGCCGTGCTCGGCAACCACGACTGGAAGTTCGGCTACGACGCGGTCGCGGGCGCCCTGCGCGAGGTCGGTTTTGCGGTTCTCGAGAACGAGAGCCGGTCGCTGCCGCTCGGGGACACCACCATGCGGATCGTCGGGCTCTCCGACGAGGTCCGCGGCCGGCCCGACCCGGACCGCGCCTTCGCCGACATCGGCGACGAGCTGGTCCTCGTCCTCGCGCACGACCCGGCGAGCCTGCTGCGGGTGCGCGGGCGCCGTCTCGTCATGGTCAGCGGCCACACCCATGCCGGGCAATACGCCTTCCCGGGCATCGGTCCCCTCGTCAACATGAGCCGGGCGCCGCGGGCCTGGACGCACGGCCTCGTCACCGAGGGCGAGAGCGCCCTCGTCGTGGGCGCCGGCTTAGGCATGAGCCTCCTGCCCCTGCGCAACATCCCGGGCGAGATTCTTCGCCTCGAGCTCGGGCCCGGTCCGACCGAGGCCGCCTGATGCGGGTCGACCTGTTCGACTTCGACCTGCCGGAAGACCGCATCGCCCTGCGCCCGGTCGAGCCCCGCGACGCGGCCCAGATGCTGGTGGTCCGGCCGGACGGTCTCGACGATCGGGTCGTGCGCGACCTGCCGGACCTGCTGAGGCCCGGCGACGTGCTCGTCCTCAACGACACCAAGGTCCTGCCCGCCCGCCTGTTCGGCCTCCGCACCCGCTCGGGCGCCCCGGGGGAGGGGGTCTCGCGCATCGAGATCATGCTGCACAAGCGGGAGGGTCCGGAGCGCTGGCGCGCCTTCGCCCGCCCGGCGAAGCGCCTCGCCCCCGGCGACCGCATCCGGTTCGGGGAGGCGTCCGAGAGCGTCGCCTGCGAGCTCGCGCGGCTCGACGCGGAAGTCGAGGAGAAGGGCGAAGGCGGCGAGGTCCTGCTGCGCTTCGCCTTCGCGGGCCCGATCCTCGACGAGATGGTGGCGCGGCTCGGCGAGATGCCGCTGCCGCCCTACATCGCCGGCAAGCGCCCGGCGGATGCCCGCGACCTCTCCGACTACCAGACCGTCTACGCCCGCGAGGAGGGCGCCGTCGCCGCCCCCACCGCGGGCCTGCACTTCACGCCCGACCTGTTCGCGAGGCTCGAGGCGCGCGGGATCGGGCGCGCCTTCGTCACCCTGCACGTGGGCGCCGGCACCTTCCTGCCGGTCAAGGCGCAGGACACCGCCTCGCACCGCATGCACGCCGAATGGGGAACCGTGTCCACGGAGACCGCCGCCGCCCTCGAAGCCGCCCGCGCCCGGGGCGGGCGCGTCGTCGCGGTCGGCACGACGTCGCTCCGTCTCCTCGAAAGCGCCGCCCGGGACGGCACGATCCGGCCCTTCGCGGGGGAGACCGACATCTTCATCACGCCGGGCCACCGGTTCCGGGCGGTGGACGTGCTGATGACCAACTTCCACCTGCCGCGCTCGACCCTGTTCATGCTCGTCGCCGCCTTCAGCGGGCTCGACACCATGAAGGCGGCCTATGCGCATGCGGTCGAAACCGGCTATCGCTTCTACTCCTACGGCGACGCGTGCCTGCTGTTTCCGGTGGACGCGGCGAAAGGGCCTGAATGAGCGAATTCACCTTCACGGTCACGAAGACGGACGGGGCGGCGCGCACAGGCGTCGTCCAGATGCCCCGGGGGGTGATCCGCACCCCCGCCTTCATGCCGGTCGGCACCGCCGGCACCGTCAAGGCCATGTACCCGGACCAGGTCAAGGCGCTCGGGGCCGACGTGGTCCTCGGCAACACCTACCACCTCATGCTGCGCCCCGGCGCCGACCGGATCGCCCGCCTCGGCGGCCTGCACGCGTTCATGAACTGGCCCTACCCGATCCTCACCGACTCGGGCGGGTTCCAGGTCATGTCGCTCGCGCAATTGCGGAAGGTCGACGAGACCGGGGTGACGTTCCAGTCGCACATCGACGGCTCGACGCACGTGCTCACGCCCGAGCGCTCGATGGAGATCCAGGGCCAGCTCGGCTCCGACATCCAGATGCAGCTCGACGAATGCGTGAAGCTGCCCTGCTCGGAGGAGGAGGCGGAGCGGGCCATGCGCCTGTCGCTGCGCTGGGCCGAGCGCTGCCGCATCGCCTTCGGCGAGCAGCCCGGAAAGGCGATGTTCGGCATCGTCCAGGGCGGCGCGGTCGAGCGCCTGCGGGTCGAGAGCGCGCAAGGGCTCGTCTCCATGGACCTGAAGGGCTACGCCGTCGGCGGCCTCGCGGTCGGCGAGCCGCAGGAGGTGATGCTCGCCATGATCGAGGCGGTCGAGCCGCATCTGCCCAAGGAGAAGCCCCGCTATCTGATGGGGGTCGGCACGCCCGACGACATCGTCGAGGCGGTGCGGCGCGGCATCGACATGTTCGACTGCGTGCTGCCGACCCGGGCCGGACGCCACGGCACCGCCTATACCCGCTTCGGCCGGCTGAACCTGCGCAACGCCGTCCACGCCGACGACCCGGAGCCCCTCGATCCCGATTCGAAAGCGCCGCCGACCAACGGCTATTCGCGGGCCTACCTGCACCACCTCGTCCGCTCGAACGAGATTCTGGGCATGATGCTGCTCACCTGGAGCAACCTCGCCTACTACCAGGACCTCATGGCCGGCCTGCGCAAGGCGATCCAGGAGGAGCGGCTGTCGGACTACATCGGCGAGGTCCGCGAAGGCTGGGCCAAGGGCGAGCGCGACGGCCTCGCCGAGCCCCTCGCCGATCCCGTCCCGGAAAGCTGAGGGAGAGCGCCATGCGATCCGTCGCGGTGATCGGGGCCGGCATCATGGGCCACGGGCTCGCCCTCGTCTTCGCCCTCGGCGGACACCCGGTGCGCCTGACCGACAGCCTGCCCGAGGCGCGGGAGCGTGCGCCCGGCCTGATGGCCTCGGCCCTCGACACCCTGCGCGACGCCGGCGAGGTCGGTGCGGACTGGACGCCTTCCCGGCTCGCCGAGGCGGTGCGCGTCCGCGACACCCTCGCCGAGACGGTCGAGGGCGCCGACCTCGTCATCGAGGCGATCACCGAGCAGCCGGAGGCGAAGCGCGCCCTTTTCGCGGAACTCGACCCGCTCCTCGGCCCCGAGACGGTCGTCGCCAGCAACACGAGCTATCT
>DATLFZ010000022.1:0-2968 GCA_035540795.1 Beijerinckiaceae bacterium
CGTCGGGAGCCGGCGGGCGCGGGCGGCCTAGTTCCCGAACAGCCGGCCGAGCAGGCCCCGGTCCTGGGGCGAGGGCGGGACCCAGGCGCTGTCGCCGAGCGGG
Source organism: Beijerinckiaceae bacterium (assembly GCA_035540795.1). Lineage (GTDB taxonomy): Bacteria > Pseudomonadota > Alphaproteobacteria > Rhizobiales > Beijerinckiaceae > JAJKJG01. The sequence goes on from DATLFZ010000022.1 coordinate 104, forward strand.
GCGGGCGGCGCCGGCGCGCGGGGGCCCGCTGCGACGGCGGGTCCGCGGCCGCCCGGGAGCGGCACGGCCCGCGTCCCTTCGAGCGCGGTGCGCATGAACCGGGCCCAGGTCTCGACCGGGAGGTTGCCGCCGGTGACCCGCTTCGTCGGCTCGCCGTCGTCGTTGCCGAACCACACGCCGGCGACGAGCGACCCGGTGTAGCCGACGAACCAGGCGTCGCGGAATTCCTGGCTGGTGCCGGTCTTGCCGGCGCTGTCCCAGCCGGGGATCTGGCCGGCCCGGGCGGTGCCGACCACAAAGGTCTGGCGCAGCATGTCGTTCATCATGGCCGCCACCTCGGGCGCCATGACCCGGCCGAGGCCGCCCTCGGCGCGGCGGTACAGCACCTTGCCGTCGGCGCTCTTCACCTGGGCGATCACGTGCGGCACCACCCCGCGGCCGCCGTTGGCGAAGGCCGCGTAGGCGCCGACGAGCTCGGCCAGCGTCACCTCGGAGGTGCCGAGCGCGATCGAGCCGTTGGCCTGGAGCGGCGAGGCGATGCCGAGGCGCTGCGCCGTCTGCACCACCGTCTTCGGGCCGACCTCCATGCCGAGCCGCGCCGCGACCGTGTTCAGGGAGAGGGCGAGCGCATCCCGCAGGGTCACCGGCCCCCGGTAGTCGCGCGAGTAGTTCTCCGGCCGCCAGCCCTGGATCGAGACCGGCGAATCCTCGCGCACCGTGTCCGGGGTGAGCCCGCGCTCGAGGGCGGCGAGGTAGACGAAGGGCTTGAAGGCGGAGCCCGGCTGGCGGCGGGCGGTGGTCGCCCGGTTGAACTGGCTCTCCGCGTAGTTGCGCCCGCCGACGAGGGCTTTCACCGCCCCGTCCGGGCGCATGGCGACGAGCGCCCCCTGGCCGACGTTGAAGCGGGTCCCCTTGGCCGCGAGTTCGTCGACGAGCGCCTTCTCGGCCGCGGCCTGGAGCGCCGGGTCGAGGGTGGTGGTGACGATCACGTCGGTCTCGACCGTGCCGACGAAGTCGTCGAGCACGTCCATCACCCAGTCGGCGGCGTAGTTGGCGGTGCCGGCACCCTGCGGCCGCACCGCCTTCGCGGGCATCGCCAGCGCCGTCTTGAAGGCGGCGTCGCGCACGAGCCCCTGCTCGACCATGGCCGCGAGCACGAGCTGGGCGCGGGCCTGCGCGGCCTCCGGGTTGCGGTTCGGCGCGAGCCGGGACGGGGCCTGGACGAGACCCGCCAGCATCGCCGCCTCTGCGAGCGTGACCTGCCGGGCGGACTTGCCGAAATAGCGCTGCGCCGCCGCCTCGACCCCGTAGGCGCCGGCGCCGAAATAGACCCGGTTCAGGTAGAGTTCGAGGATCTCGTCCTTGGAATAGTTGCGCTCGAGCCAGATGGCGAGGATCGCCTCCTGGATCTTGCGCGAGGCGGTGCGCTCCTGGGTGAGAAAGAGGTTCTTGGCGAGCTGCTGGGTCAGGGTCGAGCCGCCCTGCGCCACCCCGCGCGAGGTCACGTTGCGCAGGAGCGCCCGGCCGATGCCAACCGGGTCGATGCCGAAATGCGAGTGGAAGCGCCGGTCCTCGATGGCAACGAAGGCCGCGGGCAGATGGGCCGGCAGTTCCTTCAGCGCGACGTTGCGGCCGCCGGTCTCGCCCCGGTTCGCGAGCAGGCTGCCGTCGGCCGCGAGGATGGCGATGTTGGGCGGGCGCTTCGGCACCGCGATCTGGTCGATCGGGGGCAACTGCGCGGCGTGGTAGACGACGAGCCCGGTGAGCGCGATCAGCCCCCACAAAGACAGGACGACGCCGCCGTAGACGAGCCGCCCGAGGATCGAGCGGCGGGGCCGCTTCGGTCGCTTCGGCGCATGCCGGCGGGCCCAGCCGCCGTCCGTGCGCGGCTTCGGCGAGGTCGGCCGGTCGTCGTGCGTCAGGCGCAGGTCGAGCGCCGAATCGGCGCGCCCGCCGAAGAACGGCTCGCGCCGCCCGCGTCCGCTCATCCCCACTCCCCCGCGCCGGTTCGGCTCTGCGGCGCCACAGGGACGCTAATTGTGGCGGATTAACGCGCTCCTACTGGTAGCTGCCGTTCCGGGCCGGCGGCTCGGGGCGGATCGGGGCCACCGGCGCCGGAGCCGACGCCCGGCGCAGGCGCTCGCGCTCCTCCCGGGCGGTGCGGGCGAGGGGGCTCTTGCCGTGACGGGCGAGAAAGCGGTCGTAGGCGGCGACCGTGCCGGCGCGGCGCGCCGCCTCGAGGGCGGCCGCGGCGGAGCCCGACTGGGCGAAAGCCGGTCCGCCGGCGAGCAGGAGCGCGAAGAGGGCGAGAAACCGGATCATGCCGCCTCCGGAGGCGCAGATTACCCCGGATGCGGGCGCCGGCCTATTCCGCCGCCGCCGGCCGGCGGGCGGGGACTCCCTTGCGGGCCATCTCCTTGATCCGGCGCAGGTCCTCGACGAAGGCGGCGTAGGCCTCCGCCTTGTCGGGCTCGTCGCGGAGGCGCAGCAGGTAGGACGGGTGCACCGTGACGTAGCCCTGGAAAGCGTCGCCGAAATAGGCCGGGCCGCGGGCGCGGGTGATCGGCAGGTTCTTGCCGGTGAGCGCCAGGACCGCGGTCGCCCCGAGCGCCACCACCACCTTCGGTCGGAGCAAAGCCAGCTCCTTGTCGAGCCAGGGCCGGTAGTGCTTCACCTCGGGCGCGGTCGGCTTGGCGTGGAGGCGCCGCTTGCCGGCCTGCGTGAACTTGAAGTGTTTGACCGCATTCGTCAGGTACACCTCGTCCCGCTCGATCCCGGCCTCCGCCATGGCCCTGTCGAGGAGGCGCCCGGCCGGTCCGACGAAGGGGCGCCCCTGGACGTCCTCCTGGTCGCCCGGCTGCTCGC
>DATLFZ010000023.1:0-2222 GCA_035540795.1 Beijerinckiaceae bacterium
GCGGCCCTGCGCCTGCCGTTCTGGACCCGCTCCGTCTTCTCCGGCGACCCGCAGGACCTCGCCGACGCCCACCCGGCCAAGGCCGCCGCCGCGGGCGGCCCGGGCGCCGCGGGACCGGCGCAGGCGCTGATCTGCGCCGGCATGCGCTGCTCGCTCCCGGTGCGCAGCCCGGAGGAGCTGGCCCGGGCGGCGGGAGAGATGGCGGGCGCCTGAAGAGGGCGTCCGAGGTCAGCGGTCCTCTTCTCGCCGGATGATCCGCTTGCGCTTGGAATCGAGGGCGAGAATCGCCTTCCGGACCTTCTCGTATAGAAGCGGAGGCAGAAACCCGTAGTGGAACTGTCCGGGTCTTCCGCCCGGAACGGGATAGATGTCCACGCCCGGCCAGACGAACTCGTTCAGCTCGTCGAGGATGATCCACGAACGCGCGGCGTCGAGGCCCAGATGATCCTTGACCCGAGGAGGGATCTCGACCGCCGCATCCGCATCGCGCGGGGGCGAATGGGTGATCGGCGCGACCGTTGCGGTGACCCGACCGGCTTCGGTCCGGGTCGCGAGGACGACGGCACAGGGCCGGCGCTTGCGCCCTTCCGCATCGCCGTGATCGTGCTCGTGGCTCCACAGGAACGCGTACGAGATCACGAGCCCCGGTTCGGCGGGCGGAATGGGCATCCGGGCCGCATTCCTACTCGTCCATCAAACCGTCGAGAGACGCGTGGCGCGGGTCCATCCTGCTCCGCTTCAGCGCGCGAACGGTGTCGTCGGGGAGTTCGCCCACGCGGAGGACCCGGCGCGCCTTCGTCCGGAGCCGGTCCAACTCGGCGTACTCCTCAGGAGAAACGAAGTATCCGGTCGTGCGGCCGTGGCTGGTGACCGCGACCGTCTCGCGGTCGTGCTGGAAGCGGGCGAAATTGCGCTGGAACTCGGTCGCGGTCACACGGCGCATCGGCGCCTCCAATCGGGGCAGGGCTTCGGCATAATTCGTAAACTTCGAAGAATTTGCAAGCGTCGGCACGGCGGCGGGGGCGCCGGCGGACTTGGGGCAGACGAGCCCGCCCTTGACCTTTCCCCGCAGCTGGTGAGGTTGGCGGCAGGAGGGGACCCCATGCGCATCGGCGATTTCGAGATCCTGGACGACCGCTTCAAGCCCCTCGTCAAGACGGCGGCGCGGGTCGAGCGCCTGTTCGAGGGCTGCCGCTGGGCCGAGGGGCCGGCCTATTTCCCGGCCGGGCGCTTCCTCGTCTGGAGCGACATCCCCAACGACCGCATGCTGCGCTTCGACGAGACCACCGGCGCCGTCGGCACCTTCCGGCAGCCGGCCGGCTATTCCAACGGCAACACGGTCGACCGGGAGGGGCGCCTCGTCACCTGCGAGCACGGCAACCGGCGCGTCACCCGCACCGAGCACGACGGCCGCCTCACCGTGCTGGCCGACCGGTTCGAGGGCAAGCGCTTCAACAGCCCCAACGACGTGGTGGTGAAGAGCGACGGCTCGATCTGGTTCACCGATCCCGCCTACGGCATCGATTCCGACTACGAGGGCCACAAGGGCGAGAGCGAGATCGGCGCCTGCCACGTCTACCGGCTCGATCCGGGCGGCCTGCGCATCGTCGCCGACGACTTCGTGCGCCCGAACGGCCTCGCCTTCTCCCCCGACGAGAGCCTGCTGTACGTCGCCGACACCGGCGCGACGCATGTGGAGGACGGGCCGCGGCACATCCGGAAATTCCGGGTGGCGGACGGCCGGCTCTCCGGCGGCGAGGTCTTCGCCACCTGCGACATCGGCCTGTTCGACGGCTTCCGCTGCGACGACGAGGGCCGGGTCTGGACCAGCGCCGGCGACGGGGTCCATTGCTACGACCCCGACGGCACGCTTCTCGGCAAGGTGCTGATCCCCGAGCGGGTGGCGAACGTCGTCTTCGGCGGCCCGAAGCGCAACCGCCTCTTCGTCTGCGCCACCACCTCGCTCTACGCCGTGCTGCTGCCGGTGAATGGGGCGAAGACGTTTTGAACGCGGCTTTGCGGGTTCACCCCCGCAGCACCGCCCCCGTGCGCTTGCCCACCTCCGCCACGATCTTCTCCGACACCGCCTCGATCTCCGCGTCGGTGAGGGTCTTTTCCGTGGGCTGGAGGGTCACGGCGATGGCGACCGACTTCTTGTCGGGGTCGATGCCGGGGCCCTCGTAGACGTCGAACACGTCGACGGCCGTGACGAGCTGGCGCTC
>DATLFZ010000024.1:0-4929 GCA_035540795.1 Beijerinckiaceae bacterium
CCACTCCGCCTCGATCTCGACCAAGATGCTGCAGGAGCTCGGCGGCGCGATGGTGCTCGGCCCCCTCATCGTCGGCCTCGACAAGCCGGTCCAGATCGTCGGCATGGGCGCCACCGACGCCGACATCGTCAACCTCGCCGCGCTCGCCGCCTTCAACATCGGGGCGTGATTTCGGGGGGGCCGCGCGAAGAAGCGAGGCGCGAAATCCTTCTCCCGGAGGGAGAAGGTGCCCGCGAAGCGGGCGGATGAGGAGAGGACGGTGACGATAGGGTCGCGCCGGTGGAGCCTCCTCCGGCACGGTTCTCCCCCTCACCCGGTCGGCGCTGCCGCGCCGACTCGACCTCTCCCCGTCGGGGAGAGGTTTGGCACGCGCGCCCTCTCCGGCACCGCTCCGCCCCTCACCCGGTAGCGCCTGCCGGCGCGACTCGACCTCTCCCTCCGGGAGAGGCGGGGCGCGATTCCCTCTCCCCGCCTGCGGGGAGAGGGCCAGGGTGAGGGGCCGGGTGAGCAGGCTGCGCCCTCTCCGGACAGGGACCTCCCCCTCACCCGGTCGCGCCTGCCGGCGCGACTCGACCTCTCCCTCCGGGAGAGGTGGCGCTACCCGGGCAGGCCGAAGGCGCGGACGGCGGCGGCGAGGTCGAGGCCGTCGGTCACGTGGATCGTGTGGAAGCCGAGGCGGCGCGCGGTGGCGACGTTGGCGGCGGAATCGTCGATGAACAGGCAGTCGCGCGGGTCGAGGGCGTAGCGCTCGATCAGGACCCGGTAGATCGCCTCGTCGGGCTTCACGAGGCGCTCGCGGCCCGACACCACCGCGCCGTCGAAGCGGCCGAGGAAGGGGAAGCGGGGGATGCTGGCGTCGAACTTCTCCGCCGAGAAATTGGTGATGGCGTAGGTCGGCACGCCGGCGGCGCGCAGGCGTTCGAGCACCGCGACGTTCTCCTCGATCGCCCCCGAGATCGTCTCGGCCCAGCGCTCGTCGAAGGCGTGGATCTCCGCCTCCCAGTCCGGGTGCTCGGCGATGAGGCCGTCGACCGCGGTCCGCCAGGGACGGCCCCGGTCCTGTTCCAGGTTCCAGGCCGGCGTGCACACCTCGCCGAGGAACCACTCCATCCGCTCCGGGTCCGAGAAGACCTTGCGGTAGAGGAAGCGGGGATCCCAGCGGAGCAGGACGTTGCCGATATCGAAGACGGCGCGGGTGGGGCGTTGGTTCACGGGGACCTCGCAGAGCGCGTTGCCGCGGGCCGGCGGCTCCCTTACAGCTTCTTTCATGCAGGCAAGCCCCGCGGAGAGCAAGGCGAACCGGCCGCCCGTCCGGCTGCGCTCCCGCGCGCCGCTCTACGCGCTCGCCCTCGCTTCCCTCCTCCTCCCGGCCCTGATCTTCGCCGTCGCCGCCTGGGAGAACCGGCGCCAGCTCGAGCGGGCGACCGACGACCGCGCCGGCAAGCGGGCCGCCCTCGTCGCCGAGCACGCCTTAAAAGTGTTCGAGAGCAACGAGCAGGTGCTGCGCCGGGTCGAGGAGCGGGTCGCCGGCCTGACCTGGGACGAGATCGCCGCCTCGCCGGCGCTCGGCCGCTTCCTCGACCGGCTCGACCGCGAGATCGACCACATCGAGGGCGTGGGGCTGATCCGGCCGGACGGGCGGCTCGCGGCGGTGAGCGGGATGTTCCCGGCGCCGCCGATCGACCTCTCCGACCGGGACTACTTCAAGGGCGCCCGCGGCGCGACCGAGCGGGCCTTCGTCGGCGCGCCGGTCCAGGGCCGGCTCAGCAACCAGTTCCTGTTCCGGCTCGTGCGCCAGCGCAGCGCCCCCGACGGCAGCTTCGACGGCGCCGTCTTCGTGTCGATGTCGCCCGACTATTTTCTGCGCTTCTACCACACGATCACCGACGGCCACGACGCCGTCACCATGGCGCGGGAGGACGGCAGCGTCCTGTCGCGCGAACCGCCGGTGACCACGGGCGTCCTCGTTCTGAGCCCGCAGAGCGGTTTCATGCGCGGCGTGACCCGCGCCGAGCGGGGCACCTACCGCACCGTGTCGGAGCTCGACCGGATCGAGCGCCTGCACGCCTACGAGCGGGTCGGCCCCTATCCGGTCTACGTCAGCTACGGCTACAGCCTGCGGCGGCTCACCGGTGAATGGTGGGGCAACGTCCTGACCTTCGGCATCGTCACGGCGCTCGCCTCCCTCGCCCTGTTCGCCCTGAGCCTCCTCGTCCTGCGCCGGGCGGTCCAGGAGCAGCGCCTGTTCGCCGATTTTCGGGCGGAGGTCGCCCGGCGCGAGGCCGCCGAGGAGGCCCTGCGCCAGTCCCACAAGATGGAGGCGGTGGGCCAGCTCACCGGCGGGGTCGCGCACGACTTCAACAACCTGCTCACGGTGGTGCTCGGGAATCTCGAGGTCGCGCGGCGCCATCTCGGCGGCGACGGGGCGCGGGCCGCGCAGGGCATCGACGGGGCCATGGCCGGGGCGAAGCGCGCGGCGACCCTGACGCAGCGCCTGCTCGCCTTCTCCCGCCGCCAGCCCCTCGAGCCGCGCCCGGTCGACATCAACCGGCTCGTCGCCGGCACCTCGGACCTCCTCGGGCGCACGCTGGGCGAATCGATCGCGATCGAGACCGTCCTGGCGGCGGGGCTGTGGCCGGTCGAGGTCGACCCGAACCAGCTCGAGAACGCGCTCCTCAACCTCGCGGTCAACGCCCGCGACGCCATGCCGGAGGGCGGCAAGCTCACCATCGAGACCGCCAACGCCTTCCTCGACGAGGCCTATGCGGCGAGCCACGCGGAGGTCGAGCCCGGGCAGTACGTGGCGATCTCGGTCACCGACACCGGCGCCGGCATGCCGACCCAGGTGGTCGAGCGCGCCTTCGAGCCGTTCTTCACCACCAAGGAGACCGGCCACGGCACCGGGCTCGGGCTCAGCATGGTCTACGGCTTCGTGAAACAGTCCGGCGGGCACGTGAAGATCTACAGCGAGGTCGGGCAGGGCACGACCGTGCGGGTCTACCTGCCGCGGCTCGTCGGCGCGGCGGTGCCCGAGGAGCCGGCCGTCGAAGAGGCGCCTCCCACCCCGGGCGGCGCGACCGTCCTCGTCGTCGAGGACGATCCGGACGTGCGCGCCCACAGCGCCCGCAGCCTGCGCGACCTCGGCTACGCGGTGCTGGAGGCGGCGGACGGCCCGACGGCCCTGCGCCGCCTCGGCGAGGCTCCCGTCGACCTGCTCTTCACCGACGTGGGCCTGCCCGGCATGAACGGCCGCGAGCTCGTCGACGAGGCCCTGCGGCGCCGGCCCGACCTGAAGGTCCTGTTCACGACCGGCTACGCCCGCAACGCCATCGTCCATCACGGCCGGCTCGATCCCGGCCTGCACCTCCTGGTCAAGCCCTACACCCAGGCGGACCTCGCCGCGAAGGTCCGCCGGGTGCTCGCCGAGCCGGTCGCCTGATCACCAAAAGACTTCCGTGCGGCCGCGCTCGAAGCGGTGCTCGGCGAGGAGGGTCGCGATGGCGGCGGCGATCTTGTCGCCGCCGCGGGCCGAGGGCTCGATCGGGTTGGCGTAATCGGCGTCCTCCGTGGTGACGAGGCGCAGGTCGACGAGCGGCAGGCCGCGGGCGAAGGCGTGGCGGACGATGACGTCGTTGAACAGGGTGAGCGCCGTCGTCCCGAGGCGCTGCAGGCGCGGATCGGGAAAGCGGGGGTCGTAGACCGTGCACAGGGCCGTCGGCAGCCGGCGCGCCAGCACCGCCTCCAGCATGGCGCGATAGCTCCGCTCGAACCCGTCGGCGATGCCGGCGAGGCGGTTGAGGGTGTCGGCGATGGAGCGCGACGCGTCCTCCAGAACGCCGATATGGCCGAGCGCGTCGTTGCCGCCGGCGCTGACCACGAGGTGCGTCGCGTCCGGCGGCACCCTCGCCACCTGCCCCGGCACGCCGGCCGTCGTCGCCCCGTCGACCGCCCGCAGGCTCACCCGGGCGCCGGCCGGCAGACGCGCCTGCAGCTGGCGCACCACGTCCGGCTCGCCCGGGCGGACATAGGCCCCGTTGTCGAAGATCGAATCGCCGAGAAGGACCACGTGCATCGGACGCTCCGCAAGAGACCGTCCGGAAACGGCCGGAAGCGCCCGATCGATCCGGACTCGGGAGGGAAGCGGCCTTCGGAGATGCGAAAAGCCCGCCGGAAGACCGGCGGGCTCTCTCGTTGTCGCGGAAGCGGGGTCGTTACTGGCGGGTGCCGATGGCCCCGGTCGCGACCGGCTCGCCGGCGAGGCCGCTGCCGGCCAGCGACACGACGGCCTTGTCGTCGTCGAGCTTGCCGCGCACCATCTTGAGGTTGCCGACGATGCGGGCGTCCTCGAAGCCCTCGCGCTGGAACTTGCCGAGGTCCTCGGCCGTCAGCTCGATCGACTCGTCGCCGGAGAAGTCCTCGGGACCGACCAGCATGAACAGGGGCTGGCCGTCCACGCGGGCGAGGACCAGCTTCCCCTTGAACTCGTCGCGGTCCTCGAGACCGACGTCACCGAGCCGCTCCTTGAAGCGGTCGAGGTCGGGACGATCCGCATCGGCCGCGCTCGACAGCGTGACGAAGTCGCCGGTGAAGGCGATCACGCGCTTGTCGTCGGCGAGCTTGCCGCGGACCATCTTGGCGTCGTCGACGAAGCGGACGTCGCGGAAGCCCTGCTCCGCCAGCTTGCCGCGCAGTTCGTCGCGGCTGACGTCGATCGACTCGTCGCCCTCCATGTCCTCGGGGCCGATGACCATGAGCGTGGGATGACCCTCGGGGCTCAGCGCCTGGACGATCTTGCCCTTGAACTCCTCGCGGTCCTCGACCCCGGCCTTGCCGAGGCGGTCCTTGATGGTCTCGCGATCGATCCGCTCGATCTGCGCCGGGGCGACGGTCGGCGCCCCGGCCTGCTGCGCGAGCGCCGGGCCGCCGAGC
>DATLFZ010000025.1:0-7354 GCA_035540795.1 Beijerinckiaceae bacterium
AGACCTTCCGCTTCGTCGGCGTGCCCGAGGCGGTGCGCATGCACCTGTGCATCGGCACGGCGCTCGCCGTCATGGTGCCGACCACGCTCGCCTCCTTCACGAGCCACCGGCGCCGGGGCAGCGTCGACGAGGCGCTGGCGCGGCGCTGGGTCGTCCCGGTGGTCGCCGGCGTCGCCGCCGGCGCCGCGGTCGCCGCCTTCGCGAACCAGGCGCTCCTGAAGCTCGTCTTCGCCGTGCTCGCGGCGGTCAACGGGGTGCTGATGCTGCGGGGCGGCCTGCCGTGGCGCCTAGAGCAGGAGGCCCCGACGACGGGCGCGATGGCCGGCAGCGGCTTCGCCATCGGCCTCCTGTCGACGCTGATGGGGATCGGCGGCGGCGTCTTCGGCAACATGTTCCTGAGCCTGTACGGGCGGCCGATGCACCAGGTCGTCGGCACCTCCGCGAGCCTCGGCGTGATCATCGGCGTCGCCGGCAGCCTCGGCTACATGGCGGCGGGCTTCGGTCGGCCCGACCTGCCCCTCGGCTCGATCGGCTACGTGTCGCTCCTGGCGGTGCTGATCATGGCGCCGATCGCCTCGCTCGTCGCGCCGCTCGGGGTGCGGGCCGCGCACGGCCTCTCCGCCGCCCGGCTCAAACAGGCCTTCGGCGTGTTCATGCTGGTCCTCGCCGCGCGGTTCTGGGTCTCGCTCGTCGCGGGGGTCTGAGACCACCATGTCGAGCCAGTCGTCCGGGCAGGGCCGCAGCTCCGCCATCGCCTCCGCGACCGGCGTTTCGGGGTCGAGCCAGCGCTCGACGCCGTCGGGGGTGAGGATCGCCGGCATGCGGTCGTGGATCGCGGCGCAGGTCCCGTTGGCGTCCGTGGTGACGATCGCGGCGGTGTCGAGCTCGGACCCGTCCGGCCCGTGCCAGGTCTCCCAGATCCCGGCGAAGGGCATGGGCGCGCGGTCGCGGCGCCGGATCAGGTGGGGGACCTTGCGGCGGCCGTCGCGCAGCCATTCGTAAAAGCCGTCGGCGAGGAACACGCAGCGCCGCCGCCGCACCGCGTTGCGGAAGGCGGGCTTGTCGAGGAGCGTCTCGGCCCGGGCGTTGATGAGGAGCGGAAAGGTCTTGGGGTCCTTGACCCAGGACGGGATCAGGCCCCAGCGCACGAGGAGGAAGCGGCGTCCCCGGTCGGCGACGACGATCGGCACCGGCTCCGTCGGCGACACGTTGCGACGCGGCGGGAAGTTCGGCTGCTCCGCGTAGCGGAAGAGCTTCCGGTAGAGCTCGGGCGGGAGGGTGACGGCGTAGCGTCCGCACACGGGAGAGGCCTCAGAGCCACTGCTTCCAGCGGAAGTAGACGTAGGGCGCCACCCCCGCCATCACCATCAGCACGAGGGCGAAGGGGTAGCCCGCGGCCCATTTCAGCTCCGGCATGATCTCGAAGTTCATGCCGTAGATCGAAGCGATCAGCGTCGGCGGCAGGAAGATCACCGCCACGACCGAGAACAGCTTGATGATGTCGTTCTGGTCGATGGTGACGAGGCCGATCGTGGCGTCGAGCAGGAACTGCACCTTGTTGGCGAGGAAGGTGGCGTGCTCCTCGATCGACTGCACGTCGCGGACGGCGGTGCGCCAGGGCGGCGGCGCGCCCTTCTTCTTCGGCGCGGCGGCGGAGAGGAACAGGAGCATGCGCTCCAGCGAGGCCATGCTCTCGCGCACGTTCGAGATGACGTCGCCCTTGCGGCCGATCGAGCGGATGGCGCCCCGGAAGGCCGCGTTGCGGGCGCGGCTGTTGTCCCGGTTGCGCTCGAAGATCGACCGCGACAGGCGGTCGACGTTGCGCCCGACCCCGCCCAGGACCTCCGCCGCCCGGTCGATGATGGTCTCGACGAGCCCTTCGAGGACCGCCTCCGGAGCGTGGCGGCAGCCGCCCGGGCGCACGGCCCGGCTCGCGAACATCGTAAAAGAGCGCGGCTCGTCGTAGCGCACGGTGACGAGCGCCCGGGGCGTGAGGATGAAGGAGACGTCGACGAGGCTCGGCTGCTCGGATTCCGAGCGGCAGATCACCCGCACGGTCATGTAGGCGGCTTCGTTTTCCCGGTACAGGATCTCGGACGGCTCGATGTCGGCCATCTCCTGGCGGGTCGGGATCTCGACCCCGAGATGGGTCTCGACGAGCCGGTCCTCCTCGCGGGTGGGCTCGATCAGGTCGATCCAGAGCACGTCGTCGGGGAGGGGCTCCCCGGCGGGGTGGACGAGGCGGTCGAGGGTGTCCGGCCGGGCGCCGGGGCGGTGGACGACGATCATGCGGCCCCGCCGCGACCCGGGGCTGCGGCCGGGGCGGTCAGAGGGCGCCCTGCGGCATCCGCATCTGGCCGGTCAGGCCGGGCCCGCCGAGAAGGCCGCCGCCCTGCTGGGATTCCCGGGCCTTCTTCTCCGCCGCGGCGAACTCGGCGGCGGCCTTGCAGGCCTGCGCCCGGATCTCGCCGGTCTTCTCGTGGTCCGCCTTCAGGTTCGCGGCGAAGGCCTCGGGAATCTGGCACCAGGCCTGGTTCGCCTCGAGCCACTTCACCGTCCCGTCGCCGTTGGCCTTCAGCCGCGTGAACACGGAGCAGACCTCGCGCGGATGCACCTTCTTCTTGGCGAAGGAGTTGAGCCGGTCGATCAGCGACTTGCGCTCCTCGAGCATCTTGGCGATCTCCTGGCAGGTCGACGCCTGGGCCTGGGCGGCCGGGGCGAAGGCGACGAGACCGACGGCGGCGAGGCCCGCGAGCGCGGCCGCGCGGGTCGCAAAGAGGTGCGGGTGGCGCATGGGCTGGTCCTCGAAACGGGCGCGCGGAGGCGCGCGGCGAACTCGTTAGCAGGTGCGCGCCGCCGATGCCAGGGGCGCCGCGCCTTCCTCGACCACGACAATGTGGCGGCTTTTTGCGGGTCCCGCGGGCCCGGCCGGCCGGTGCGCCGCCGTCCCGCAAAGCGTCAACGTTTTCAACGCCATCCGGCGAATGCCGAACCCCTTGACAGCGCTCGGCCGCGCCCTAACTCGAAAGGCGGGACGAGGCTCGCAGGAGCTCGGCCCGCGGGCGCCGGAGGGTGTCCGGCGCTCTCATACCCATGTTGCTCAACGGAGGATGTGGCTATGAGGTACGACTTCTCTCCCCTGTACCGGTCGACGATCGGGTTCGACCGGCTGTTCGACATGCTCGACCAGGCGACCCGGGTCGAGCAGATCGCCAACTGGCCGCCCTACAACATCGAGAAGACCGGCGAGGACGCCTACCGCATCACCATGGCGGTGGCGGGCTTCTCGCCGCAGGAGATCGACCTCGTCCAGCAGGAGAACACCCTGCAGGTCGTGGGCCAGAAGCATCCCGATCCGGAGGGCGTCCAGGTCCTGCATCGCGGCATCGCGACCCGCGCCTTCAAGCAGACCTTCAACCTGGCCGACCACGTGAAGGTCCGCGGCGCGAGCCTGGACAACGGTCTCCTGGTGATCGACCTCCTGCGCGAGGTGCCCGAGTCGATGAAGCCCCGGCGGATCGAGATCGCCTCCGCGGAGGCGGGTTCGGGCAAGGAGCCGCGCAAGCTCGAGAAGGCGGCCTGATCGGCCTCTCCCCGCGGCCTCGGCCGCGGGGATCCCAACTCGCGACGTCCACCCGGTGACGGGATGTCGACCTTCGACCCGCGCGACTGGATGCGGCCCTGGTGGGCGGAGCGCGACCGCACGGCCCGCGAGCGCGACCGGGAGGTGGTCGCGCGCTGGCTGACGGCCCTCGCCTTCTGCCTGTGCTTCGCCGCCCTCGCCCCGACGGGCCTGTTCCTGACCGCGTTCGCGGGGCTCGCCTGCGTCGCCGGGCTCGCCTCCGTCGGTCTCGCTCTGATCCGGGGCGATCCCCTTCCGGCGCGCCATCTCACCGCCTGGGACGAGGCCGCCTGGTCCCTCGCCCTCGGGCTCGGCCTCGGCCTCTTCGCGACGGTTCCGCCGGCGTGAGGCGGGTCAGGCGGCCGGGCCGCCGATGCGGGGCCGGCACGCCCCCGCCGCGGTGGTCCAGCGGTCTTGCCCGGCCTCGTTCGCGATCAGGAAGCGGCCGTCCGGGAACAGGACGAGGACCTTGCGGTCGCGGGCGGTGGCGCAGACGAGGGCCCGCGTCGTCTCCGCCGGGGTGCAGCGCATCGGATCGACCGCCTCCCCGAATGCGAGGGTCGCGGCCGCCCGGTCCTGCGCGAATTCGGCGCTGAAGGCGCCGCGGCCCTCGAGCACCGTCTCGGTCACCCCGGATTCGGCGAGCGCCCCTTCCGCCTGCGCCTCGACCGCGCAGTCGAGCACGGTCGCGGCCGGCGTGGCCGCCGCGGCCGATCCGGCCGCGAGCCCGAGCGCCACGAGGACGGCTCCGACGATCATGCGAAAGATGTCGGCGATGGCCGACGGCTGATCAAGAGGTGCCCCTTGCTGGCGCTGCTCGCGCCGCGACCCCCCGCCGCGCGTCGCGAACCCGCGAGGCGGGCTTCGGCGTCGACGGCGCCGTGCTATGACGGTCGGGAACGGACCGGGTCCGTTCCGCGTCCTGGTACCCGCAGTGCGTCGCCCGCCCGGCCGGCGCCGAGGAGACCCGCATGGATCTCGAGCGCCCGTCGGCCCTGCGGGCCCCGGTCTACACGCGTTCCGGCCTCGTGCTCGCCGTCTACGTCGCCGCCGTGTTCACGAGCGCGCTCCTGCTCTTCGGCGTACAGCCGATGTTCACCCGCATGGTCCTGCCGACGCTGGGCGGCTCCCCCGCCGTGTGGTCGGTCGCCATGGTGTTCTTCCAGGCGATGCTGCTCGCCGGCTACGCCTACGCCCACGTCCTGACCCATACGGTGCGGCCGCCGCTGACGGTCGCGATCCACCTCGGGCTCATGATCGTGGCGAGCTTCACCCTGCCGCTCTCGATCGCCAAGGGCTGGGGCCAGCCGCCGGAGACCGGCGAGGCCTTGTGGCTGCTCGGCCTGTTCACCCTGTCGATCGGCCTGCCGTTCTTCGCGCTCTCGGCCAACAATCCGCTCCTGCAGGCGTGGTTCGTGCGCACCGGGCACCGGGACGGCCACGATCCCTACTTCCTCTACGCGGCCTCGAACGTCGGCAGCTTCCTCGCCCTTCTGTCCTATCCGTTCCTCCTCGAGCCCCTCCTGTCCCTGCGCCTGCAGGTGACCGCCTGGAGCGCGGGCTTCTTCGTCCTGTTCGGGCTGATCGCCGCCTGCGGCGTGTTCCTGATGCGGGCGCCCGCCCCGGCGGTCGCCATGGAGCACACGCTGGCGCAGCCGGCCGCGGCTCCGCGCTGGGCCGACGTGGCCCGCTGGGTTTTCCTCGCCGCGGTGCCCTCCGGGCTCCTGATCGCGGTGACGGCGCACATCTCGACCGACGTGGCCGCCGCCCCGCTCCTGTGGGTGATGCCGCTCTCGCTCTACCTCATCACCTGGGTGCTGGTGTTCCAGTCCCGGCCGCTGATCCAGCACCGCCTCGTCCTGTTCGTGGAGCCCTTCGCCATCGTCGGGCTCGTGGTGATGTTCGCGCTGAGCGCGCACCAGAACCTGGTCCTGACGCTGGCGGTGCACCTCGCCGCGTTCTTCGTGATCGCCATGGCCTGCCACGGGGAGCTCGCGCGGCTGCGGCCGCATCCGCGCTGGCTCACCGGCTTCTACCTCGCCCTGTCGCTCGGCGGCGTCGTCGGCGGGCTGTTCGCCGGCATGGCGGCCCCAAAACTGTTCTCGTGGATCGCCGAGTACCCGATCCTCGTCGTGCTCGCGATCCTGTGCCGGCCGTTCGGCCCCGCCCGGGGCGGCCGCGCCCTCTGGCTCGCCCTCGCGGCGGTCGGGGTCGCGGTGCTCGTGCCCGGTCTCGTCGGCTTCGCGCCCGGCGAAGGGACCGCGAAGCTCGTCCTCGCGGCCGCCGTCGCGGTGGCCCTCGCATCGCTTCTCGTGATGCGCGATCCGGTCCGGTTCGCGGCCCTGATCGCCGTCGCGATCGCCCTGCCGCACCTCTATCCCGTGGAGGGCGGGCGCTTCGAGAGCGTGCGCAGCTTCTTCGGCGTGCACAAGATCCAGGAGACGCCGGACCTGCGCCACCGGGTGCTGATGCACGGCACCACCATCCACGGGGCGCAGAAGATCCGCGACGAGGCCGGTCGCCCGGTGGCGGGCCGGCCCGAGCCGCTCACCTACTACCACGCGGAATCGCCCATGGCGGAGGCGATCGCCGCGATCCGCGAGCGCAAGGGCGGGCCGATCCGGGTCGCCGCCATCGGGCTCGGCACCGGCAGCCTCGCCTGCCACCGGGCCGAGGGGGAGAACTGGCGCTTCTTTGAGATCGACCCGGAGGTGGTGCGCATCGCCCGGGACCCGCGCCGCTTCACGTTCCTGCGCGACTGCGCCCCCGACCTGCCGATCGTGCTCGGCGACGCCCGCTTCACGCTCGCCGAGGACCCGGGCGGCTACGACCTCGTCATCGTCGACGCCTTCTCCTCCGATTCGATCCCGATCCACCTCCTGACCGAGGAGGCGATGGCGATCTACAAGGCGAAGCTCGCGCCGCAGGGCGCCGTGGTCATGCACGTCTCGAACCGCCACCTCGAACTCGCGAGCGTGGTCGCCGGCATCGCCGCCGCGAACGGGTTGCAGACCTGGGTCAATTACGACGAGGCCAACGAGGACCGGGGCGAGGAGTACATCTTCTCCTCCACGGTCGCGATCTCGGCGGCGCGGCCGCAGGACATCGGCGTCCTCACCGCCCTCGACACCTGGGAGCCCGAGGCGCCGGATCCGGCCCAGCGCACCTGGACCGACGACTACTCGAACATCATCGGCGCCGTCTGGCGGCAGATGTTCTGACCGGCCGGAGGAGGCGGCCCGCCCGCCCGCGCATGGGGATCGAGGCCTCGGACCCCTTGCGGGTCGGCGGCGGAAAAGCTAGATCGCTCAACGAGATTGGTCTTGTCGGGGCGTAGCGCAGTCTGGTAGCGCATCTGCTTTGGGAGCAGAGGGTCGCTGGTTCAAATCCGGCCGCCCCGACCATCGTCCGGCGAGAGCACATGACCTTCGCACGCATCTACAGGCCGGCCCGCAACGCCATGCAGTCCGGCCAGGCCCGGACCAAGCTGTGGGCCCTCGAATTCGAGCCGGAGCGACCCCGCGAGATCGAGCCGCTGATGGGCTGGACGAGCTCTTCCGACACCCGCCAGCAGGTGCGCCTGTGGTTCGACACCCGGGAGGAGGCGGTGCAGTACGCCGAGCGCGCCGGCCTCGCCTACCGGGTCGAGGAGCCGCGCCAGCCCCAGCGCCGGATCATGGCCTACGCGGACAATTTCAAGTTCAACCGCACCACCCCCTGGACGCATTAGCC
>DATLFZ010000026.1:0-21414 GCA_035540795.1 Beijerinckiaceae bacterium
GGCGGCGACGGGCTCGTCGGCGAGGAGCACCGGCGCCTCGGTGGCGAGTGCCCGGGCGAGAAGCGCCGCGCCCGTTCGCCGCCGGAGAGCTCGGTGACCGGCCTGTGCTCGCAGCCCGACAGGCCGCCCGCCGGCGCGGCCGCGGTGGCGCGGGCGCTCGCGGCGGTCGGCCTGTCGGGCTGCGAGCACAGGCCGGTCACCGAGCTGTCCGGCGGCGAACGGGCGCGGGCGCTTCTCGCCCGGGCCCTCGCCACCGAGGCGCCGGTGCTCCTCGCCGACGAGCCCGTCGCCGCCCTCGATCCCCGCCATCAGCTCCTGGTGCTCGAGGTCCTGCGGGAGCGGGCTCGGGCGGGCGCCGTCGTGGTGGCGGTGATGCACGACCTCGCGCTCGCGGCCCGCTTCGCCGACCGCATCGCCCTTCTCGCCGAGGGCCGCCTCGCCGGAGACGGGCCGCCCGAGGCGGTGCTGACGCCGGAGCGCCTCGCCGCCCATTTCGGGGTGTCGGCCCGGGTGGAGCGCCGGGACGGGACGCTCGTCGTCACGCCTTGGCGGGCGCTGGCGCGTTGAGCTCGGTCCCGAGGGGCGGCAGGTCCGGGTCGCGGGCGAGCGCCGCGAGCGCCGCGCGGGTCTCGACCGCCGGCTCCCAGCCGAGGCGGCGCAAGGCCGCCGGATCCGCCACCATGTCGCCGGCGAGGCGCTCGAACGCCTCGCCCCGACCGAGGAGCCGCGCCGCCGCGCCGAGCAGGAACGCCGGCACCGGGACGAGCCCCGGTCCCCGGCCGAGGCCTCGGCGCAGGGCCGCGATCATCTCCGGGATCGTCAGCGGCTCCGGATCGGCGACGATGAGCGGCCGGCGCAGCGCCTCGGGTGCGCGCAGCACCGCGTCCACCGCCGCGACGAGGTTCTCCACCGCGAGGATCGAGCGCCGGCCCGAAAGCCCGCCGAAGGGCAGGGGCGCGGGCAGCCGGGCGAGCTTCAGCAGCGCCGCCATGTTGCCGGCGACGCCGGGCCCGTAGACCAGGACCGGGCGCAGGGCGACCCAGTCGAGGCCGAGCCCGGCGATCCCTTCCTCGGCGGCGAGCTTGGAGCGCCCGTAGGCGTCGGTCGGGCGGGCCGGCAGGTCCTCGGTGAGGACGCCGCTCGCGGTCGGGCCGGACTGGGCCCGGATCGAGGACAGGAACACGAAGCGCTTCACCCCGGCCCGGGCCGCCGCCTGGGCGAGCCCGATAGTCGCCTCGGTGTTGATGCTGCGATAGTCCTCCTCCGGCCGCCCGGACATCGCGTGGGCGAGCCCGGCCGAGTGGACGACCGCGTCGACGCCGCGCAGCGCCGCGCCCATGTTCTGCGGCCGGGCGAGGTCGCCGACGACGGCGCTCGCGGCCTCCGGCGGCACCGCGATCGGCCGGCGCAGCAGCACGCGGATGCGGTAGCCGCGGCGGGGCAGTTCGCGCAGGAGCGCCCGGCCGACGAAGCCGGTGGCCCCGGTGAGCGCGATCAGCGGATCAGCCAGAGCGGCCTCCGTCGACCGGCGCGAAGGCCAGCGCCTGGCCCTGCCGGGCGAAGAAGCCGCCGGGCAGCTCGGCCCGCAGCTCCGCCTCCGCGGCGCGGAGCGTCTCGTCCCCGTGCATCGGATGGTGGTGGACGATGGCGAGCGCGGCGACGCCGGCGGCGCGGCACAGGGCGGCGCCCTTCGACCAGGTGGAATGGCCCCAGCCGCGGCAGGCCGGGTACTCGGCCTCCGAGAACATGCCGTCGTAGACGACGAGATCGACCCCCTCGACGAAGCGGACGAGGTCCGGGTCGGGCCAGGGGTCCCGGTGCTCGATGTCGCTGATGTAGGCGAGCGCCCGGCCGCGATGGTCGAACCGGTACCCGGTCGAGCCGCCCGGATGGAGGAGAGGGTGCGTTGCGACCACCGCCTCGTCGAAGACGAGCGGGCGCCCCGCCGCGAAGCCGACATGCTCGAAGGTGGACGGCAGCTGGTCGAGGCAGACGGGGAAGAGCGGCGGAGCGTAGAGGCGCCCGAACGCCGCCTCGGCGCTGGCGCCGCCGAGATTGCCGCAATGGGTGCGGATGACGTGGTTGCCGCACAGGGCGGGGCGGAAGAACGGCAGCCCGCCCACGTGGTCGAGGTGGAGGTGGCTCAGGAGGATGTCGATCCGCTCGGGGGCATCGTCGCCGAGTGCCGCCCCGAGGGCCGTCAGGCCGGTGCCGGCGTCGACGACGAACAGGCGCTCGCCGCAGCGCACCTCGATGCAAGCGGTGTGGCCGCCGAACTCGGAAAAGTCCGGTCCGGACGCGCAGACGGACCCGCGCACGCCCCAGAATCGAATCCGGAGCGCGTCGTCAGCCCGGTGCACGCGCCACAACATCGCCTTTCCTCTCGCATGCGCGGCCGGGCGCGCGATGTGCGCCAGCGCACACGACCGCACCGGGCCCTCCTCGGGGCGAACGGGTCATGCGGCGGCCGGTTCCGGCGTCCGGGCCCGGCGCCGGTCTTCGAGGGCGGCGGCGCCGCGCTCGAAGCGGACGACCGCGTCGAAGGGGGGATCGTCCATGGCGGCGGAGAGCTCGGGGGCCGCGAGGACGAGGCCGCGGCCGACGAGGGCGCGCCGGAGCCGGGCGACGAGGCCGTCCGCCTCGGCGGTGGTGAGCCCGTCGAGGGCGCGCTCGACGACGACGATGTCGGGCCGCCGCACGAGGCAGCGGCCGAGGTCGACCGCCGCCTGCTCGCGCACGGTGAGCTCGTCCGCGGCGAGGTCGAGCGGCGCGTCGAGACCGATGCGGAACACCTGCTGGTCGAGGCCCCGTTCGGCGAGGACCCGGCGCACCACCCGGCGGACCTCCGCCTCGGCGCCGGCCCGGTCCTGGGCGACGCGGCCGAACAGGAGGTTGTCCTGCAGGCTCGCCGCGGCGCAGATGGCGCCCGGCCGGTAGAACTCGATCGCCGGCTGCAGGCTCGTGGGCAGGAGGTTGGCGAAGGCCTTCCGGGCGGAGAGGACGCGCGCCTCGAGGTTCTCGTCGAGGAGGCCGAGGCGGTGGCGGGTCTCCACGTAGCGCAGGGCGAGGCCGATCAGGCGCTCCCGGTCGCGCATGGCCTCGGCGCCGCGCCGACGCTCCTCCTGGCGCTGCACGAGGTCCTCGAAATAGCCCCGCTCGCCCGCCGAGAAGAAGCCGAAGCGCTCGAAGAGCGGATGCCCGTCGGGGATGTCGGCGAAGATCTCGACCATCGCCGAGGCGATCGACAGGCCCATGGCGGAAAGGGGCTTCGTCAGGTCCTCCGCCTCGAGGATCGCCCGCACGAAGGGATGGGCCGGCAGGTGCTCCTCGCGGAACGTGTCGCCGAGGGGGACCCCGAACAGGATGTTCTCGCCGATGCCGGCATGGTTGTTGTAGCGCTCCGGGTCGAAGGGCTCGACGAGGGCCTCGAGCTTCTCCTCGGCGAGCGCGGTGCGCACCGCCCGGCGGGCGTCGAGCACGGCGGCGGCGAGCTTCGGGTCCCGCGCCGGGTCGAGGGTTCCGGAGAGGCCGCGGGCGTGGATGAGGCGGTCGAGCCCGACCACCGCGGCGGCCTCGCCGACCCGGCGGTCGATGTCCGGGGCGTCCGGGTCGGGGCAGCCGTAGAGCAGGTTGTCGCGCAGGGAGCCGGCGACCAGGATCGTCTCCTCGCCGCCGGCGAAGGCGATGCGCCGCGCCCGCTCGGTCGCATCGACCGCGGCGAGGTCGACGCCGCCGTAGGTGATCCGCCCGCCTGAGGGGTCGATCTGGCCGGCGAGCACCAGGGCGAAGGTGCGCGCCCCCCCGCCGAGCTCGCCGAGGAGCGCGACGTGGGCCGGAAAGCCGATGGTCAGGTCGACGCCGCCGATGCGGGCGCCGCTGCCCGGGTCGTAGGCGGCGAGGCCCCGGGCGACGAGGGCCCCCGAGCCCGGCAGCGAGGCCGCGGCCGCGCCGACGCCGCCCCGGCGGGCCTGCAGGGCGCCCAGCGCCCGGGCGAGCTCCTCGAACAGGGGACGGGCCGCCGAAAGCCGCCGCTGCCAGGCGACGAGGGCGCCGAGGCCGAGGGCCCCGATCGCCGTCGCGAGCAGCACCGCCGCCGCCGCGCCGGGGGTGATCGCCCCGGCGGGGGACAGCCACGCCGCGGTGCCGAGGACCGCGACGGCGCCGCACAGGGAAGCGGCCGCCGCGAGCCCGGCGGCGAGGCCGCCTTGCGCGGAATCGGGGGCCGGCCGGGCCACCTCGTCGAGGAGGCGGGCGCGCTCGAACGGGGCGGTGCCGTGCGCCCGCACCGCCGGCATGCGCCGCACGAGGTCGGCGAGCGCCCGGCGCACCGCCGCGCCGAGCACGAGCCGGCGCTCCGCCGCCGCCCGCCGCGCGCCGACATGCCTGGTCCAGGCGAGGGCGATCAGGATCAGCGCGACCCCGACCGCCCCGGGCAGGCGCCAGTCGACCGTCGCCGCGTAGAGGAGGGCGAGGACGAGGGCGCCGATCCCGGCGGCGGGGGCGATCAGGGCGCTGCCGAGGAAATCGGTCTCGCGGCCGAGGCGCTCGCCGCCGAGGGCGACCGCGTAGCGGGCCTCCTCCCGGGCGGAGGGCCGCCCCGCCGCGAGCCCCTCGACGACGGCGGCGCGCAGCCGCGCCGCGCCCTTGGCGCCGATCCGCGCCCGCAACAGCTCGAGGACGAGCACGAGCACCAGCGCGGCGAGCGCCACCGCCAGCCCCGCCGCCACGATGCCGAGGACGAGGTCGCGCCGCTCGAGCGGGAAGCCCGCAAAAAGGATCCACGGCGCGTCGGCGACCGCCGCCGGCGGGTCGATCTGCAGGCGCAGGAACGAGGCGAAGGGGAGGGTCTGGTACACCGTGCCGCCGACCGCGTCGTCGACCGCCACCCGGACGAGGTCGATCCCGATCCAGGCCACCGGGAAGGCGAGCGCCAGGAGCACGAGCGCCAGAAGGTTGAGCGCCGGCGCGGTGCGCCAGGCGAACGAGACCGGATTGCGCTCCATCCACGACCCCCGCGGGCCGGCGAGGCCCCCGCAGACCTTTACCGAAGCCCGGCCCCCGGGGCCAGAGCGGGCCGTTGGACCGGAACGCGCCCCTCGGCCATGATGCACTCTCATGAGCCTCGCCTCCCCGCCCCACCCCACCGATTTCGGCACCTACGACTACGTGATCGTCGGCGCGGGCTCCGCCGGGTGCGTGCTGGCGAACCGGCTGTCGGCGGATCCGAAGAACCGGGTGCTGGTGCTCGAGGCGGGCGGGCGGGACGACTGGATCTGGTTCCACGTCCCCGTCGGGTACCTGTTCGCCATCGGCAATCCGCGCGCCGACTGGATGTTCGTCACCGAGGCGGAGGAGGGGCTCGGCGGGCGCACGCTCGCCTATCCGCGGGGAAAGGTGATCGGCGGGTCCTCGGCCATCAACGCCATGATCTACATGCGCGGGCAGGCGGCGGATTACGACGGCTGGCGCCAGCTCGGCCTTTTGGGCTGGGGCTGGGACGACGTCCTGCCCTTCTTCCTGAAGCACGAGGACCACGCCGCCCCGCCGAACCGGTTTCACGCCACCGGCGGCGAATGGCGGGTGGAGCACCCCCGCATCCGCTGGGACATTCTGGACGCGATCCGCGACGCCTGCGCGGCGGCCGGCATCCCCAAGATCGACGACTTCAACGCCGGCGACAACGAGGGCACGTCCTATTTTCAGGTCAACCAGCGCCGGGGCCGCCGCTGGAGCGCGGCGCGCGCCTTCCTGCGGCCGGTCCTGAAGCGCGAGAACCTGCGGCTCGAGACCGCCGTCCACGTGGAGCGCGTCGCCTTCGAGGGCGCGCGGGCGACCGGGGTGGTTTTCTCCCGCGGCGGGGAGCGGTTTCTGGGCCGGGTCGCGGGCGAGGCGATCCTCACCGCCGGCGCGGTCGCGTCGCCAAAAATCCTCGAACTGTCGGGGATCGGCGACGGGGAGCGCCTGCGGGACCTCGGCGTGCCCGTGCTGCGGCACGCCCCCGGCGTCGGCGTGAACCTGCAGGACCACCTGCAGATCCGCCCGGTCTACAAGGTCGAGGGCGTGCGCACCCTCAACGAGGATTACGCCAAGCTGTGGAAGCGGGCCGCGATGGCGCTGGAATACGCCCTGTTCCGGCGCGGCCCGCTGACCATGGCCCCGTCCCAGCTCGGCGCCTTCACCCGCTCCTCGCCGGACTACGCCACGGCGAACCTCGAATTCCACTTCCAGCCCCTGTCGCTCGACAAGTGGGGCGAGGGCCTGCACCCGTTTCCGGCCTTCACGGCGAGCGTGTGCAACCTGCGCCCGACGAGCCGGGGCAGCGTTCATGCGGTGAGCGCGGATCCGGCGGCGCCGCCCCGGATCGCGCCGCGCTACCTCTCGACCGAGGAGGATCGCCGGGTCGCGGTCGACGCGCTCAAACTCGCCCGGCGCATCGTGGCCCAGCCGCCGCTCGCCCGCTTCCGGCCGCAGGAGCACCGGCCCGGGCCGCAGGTCTCCTCCGACGCCGAGCTTCTGGCGGCGGCGGGCGAGCTCGGCACCACCATCTTCCACCCGGTCGGCACCGCCAAGATGGGCGCCGACACCGACCCGCTCGCGGTGCTCGACGCCCGCCTGCGGGTGCGCGGGGTCGAGGGGCTGCGGGTCATCGACGCCTCGGCGATGCCGCGGATCACCTCGGGCAACACCAATTCGCCGACCATCATGATCGCCGAGAAGGGCGCCGCGATGGTGCTGGCGGACCGCCCGGGCGCTCCGTAGAACCCCGGATCCGCGCCTTGCGCTGGATCAAGGGGCGGACCGGCACCCGGGACTAGGAGAGGGGGTCGCCCTCCCCCGGGCCCGAGACGAAGGCCATGGCCGAAGCCCCCGCGATCGAGCCGCTCTACGAGGCGCGCAAGCGCATTCATCCGCAGAGCGTCACCGGCACCTTCCGGCGCATCAAGTGGGCGCTCCTCGTCGTCACGCTCGGCATCTACTACCTCCTGCCCTTCGTGCGCTGGACGCGCGGGCCGCACGAGCCCTCGCAGGCGGTGCTGATCGACCTCGCCAACGGCCGCTTCTACTTCTTCTTCATCGAGCTGTGGCCGCAGGAGGTCTACTACGTGATGGGCCTGCTGATCCTGGCGGCCTTCACGCTGTTCCTGATGAACGCGGTCGCCGGAAGAATCTGGTGCGGCTACCTCTGCCCGCAGACCGTGTGGACCGACCTGTTCATGGCGGTCGAGCGGGTGATCGAGGGCGACCGGCGCGAGCGCATCCGCCTCGACGCGGCGCCGTGGAGCCCGTCCAAGGTCGCCCAGAAGATCTCCAAGCACACGCTCTGGCTCGTCATCGCCTGGGGCACCGGCGGCGCCTGGGTGCTCTATTTCGCCGACGCGCCGACCCTTGTGAAGGACCTCGCCACCGGGCGCGCGCCCTTCGTCGCGTATCTGTGGATCGGCATCCTGACCTTCACGACCTACGTGCTCGCCGGCTTCATGCGCGAGCAGGTCTGCACCTACATGTGCCCGTGGCCGCGCATCCAGGGCGCGCTCACCGACCGGCACTCGCTCAACATCACCTACCGCTTCGACCGGGGCGAGCCGCGCATCTCGGCCAAGAAGAGCGCCGCCCTGCGCGCCAAGGGCGAGCCCGCCGGGGACTGCGTCGACTGCTTCCAATGCGTCACCGCCTGCCCGGCCGGGATCGACATCCGCAACGGCCTGCAGATGGAATGCATCCAGTGCGGCCTGTGCGCCGACGCCTGCGACGCGGTGATGGTCAAGCTCGGCCGCCCGACCGGCCTCATCGCCTACGAATCCGAGGACAACCTCGAGCGCTTCCAGCGCGGCGAGGCTCCCGTCTACCGCCTGGTCCGGCCCCGCACCGTCCTCTACGGCATCCTGATCGCCATCGTCGGCATCGCCATGCTGACCGCGCTGGCCTTGCGCAGCTTCACCGGGCTTACCGCGATCCACGACCGCAACCCGCTCTTCGTCACCCTCGCCGACGGCTCGGTCCGCAACGGCTACACGCTCCGCCTCCTCAACAAGCGCCCGATCGAGCGCAGCTTCGCCCTGACGGTCGAGGGCCTGCCGGGCGCACGCCTCGAGGCGATCGGCGCGCCCGGCGACAACGGCAAGGCGATGGTGTCCGTCGGTCCCGACACCACCCACGAGGTCCGCGTCCTCGTCTTCGCTCCCGCCGGGGCGAAGCTCGAAAAATCCGTCCCCGTCACCTTCCGCATTGTCGACGTCGCCTCGGGCGAGGTCGCGAGCGCGCACGACCACTTCAAGGCGCCATGACCAAAGCTCCCTCGACCGGCCTCACCGGCCGCAAGGTCTTTCTGATCTTCGCGCTCTTCTTCGGCACGATCGCCTCGGCCGACACCTTCCTCGTCGTGTCGGCGCTGCGCACCTTCTCGGGCGCCGAGACGTCGAGCGCCTACCGGGCCGGGCAGCTCTACAACCGCGAGATCGCCGGCGCGCGGGCGCAGGCGGCCCGGGGCTGGCGCCTCGACGCGAGCGTGGTGCGGGAGGCCGACGGCTTCGCCCGCATCGCCGTCCTCGCCCGGGACGAGACCGGCGGCGCCCTGTCGGGGCGCGACCTCACGGCCGCGCTCCAGCGTCCGACGAGCAAGCGCGAGGACCGGGCGGTCGTCCTCGCCGAGACGGCGCCCGGCTCCTACGGCGGCACCCTCGAGGAGGTCGCGCCGGGGCAATGGGACCTCGTCGTCGACGTGATGGACGGCGCCGAGCGCCTCCACCGGCTCAAGACCCGCGTGCTTCTGCGCTGATCCCATGTGCTGCGCCGACCTCGCCCCCGCCTGCGCCGAGGCCCACGCCCCGAAACCCGCCTTCGGGCGCGACTACTCGCCGTTCGTGACCCGCACGCCGGAGGGCGGACGGCGGGCCGAGTTCGCCGTCGAGGGCGTGCGCTGCGCCGCCTGCATGCAGGCGATCGAGGGCGGGCTCTCCGCCCTGCCGGGCGTCGCCAAGGCGCGGCTCAACTTCTCGGACCGCCGCCTCGCCGTCGAATGGACCGGCGACCTCGACGTCGGCACGATTCTGGCCCGCCTCGACCGGCTCGGCTTCAAGGCCCATCCGTTCGACCCCAAGCGGCCGGAGGACCCGGAGGCGAAGGAGCAGAAGCGCCTCATCCGGGCGCTCGCCGTCGCCGGCTTCGCCTCCATGAACGTCATGCTGATGGCGATCTCGGTCTGGGCCGGCAACGTCTCCGACATCACGCCCGAGACCCGCGACTTCTTCCACTGGATGCAGGCGGTGATCGCCCTGCCGGCGGCGGCCTATGCGGGCCGGCCCTTCTACGAGAGCGCCTTCCGCGGGCTGCGGGCGGGGCGCATCAACATGGACTTTCCGATCACCCTCGGGGTGGTTCTCACCCTGATCATGTCGGTCGTCGAGACCATGAACGGGGCCGAGCACGCCTATTTCGACGGCGCCATCATGCTCCTGTTCTTCCTCCTGATCGGGCGCACCCTCGACCAGACCATGCGCCGGCGCACCCGCAACCTCGCCGAGAACATCTCGGCCCTGCGCAGCGAGACCGCCGCCAAGATCTTTTCGGACGGCGCCGTGCGCGATGCGCCGCTCTCGGCCGTCGAGGCCGGCGACCGCGTGCTGGTGCGCCCCGGGGACCGGGTCGCCGTCGACGGCATCGTCGAGGAGGGCCGCTCGGAGATCGACCAGAGCCTCGTCACCGGCGAGACCGCCCTCGTTCCGGTCGGCCCGGGCGAGACCGTCTATGCGGGCGCGCTCAACGCCAGCGGGGCGCTCACCGTCCGGGTCACCGCCGCCGCCTCCGGCACGCTCCTCGACGAGGTCGAGAAGCTGATGGCCCGGGCGCTCGAGAAGAAGTCCGACGCGCTGCTCCTCGCCGACAAGGCGACGCGCCTCTACGTGCCGGTGGTGCACGCCGCCGCGGGGCTGACCATCTTGGGCTGGCTCCTCGTCGGCGGAGGCCTGCACGCGGCGCTGATCAACGCGGTCGCGGTGCTCATCATCACCTGCCCCTGCGCGCTCGGCCTCGCGATTCCCGCGGTGCAGATCGTCGCCGCGGGCGCCCTGTTCCGGGACGGGGTGCTGCTCAACAGCGGTGACGCCCTCGAGCGTCTCGCGGAGGTCGACACGGTGGTGTTCGACAAGACCGGCACCCTCACGGTCCCTGAGCCGAGCCTCGTCGGCACGCACGACCCGGCGGTACTCGACGAGGCGGCGCGCCTCGCGCTGTCGAGCCGGCATCCCCTCGCCGCCGCCCTCGCCAAGGCCGCCGGCGGGGCGAGCCCGTTCGAGGAGGTCCGCGAGACCGCCGGTCTCGGCGTCTCGGCCCGCATCGCCGGCGTCGAGGCGCGGCTCGGCTCGCCGGCCTTCTGCGGCGCGGAGGCGGAGGCGCAGGCGGCGCTGGCGGGGGACCCGGAGGCCTCGGTCATCTGCTTCCGCCGGGGCGAGGGGCCCGCGACCGTCTTCCTCGTGCGCCAGGCCCTGCGGGAGGACGCGGCCGAGACGGTCCGGGCCCTCGAGCGCGCCGGCCGCCGGGTGTTGATCCTGTCGGGGGACCGGGCGCCGGCCGTCGCCGCCGCCGCCGCCGCGCTCGGGATCGCCGAATGGGCCGGGGGCCTCACGCCGAAGGAGAAGATCGCCCGGATCGAGGCGCTCAAGGCGGAAGGGCGCAAGGTCCTGATGGTCGGCGACGGGGTCAACGACGCCCCGGCCCTCGCCGCCGCGCACGTCTCGATCTCGCCGGTGACCGCGGCGCATGTGAGCCAGGCGGCCGCCGACGCGCTCTTCCTCGGCCGCCGGCTCGGCGCCGTCCTCGTCGCCCTCGACACCGGCCGGCGGGCGAAGCGGCTGATGCAGCAGAACCTCGCGTTCTCCGCGGTCTACAACCTCGCGGCGGTGCCGCTCGCCGCGTTCGGCTTCCTCACGCCCCTCATCGCGGCGCTCGCCATGTCGGGCTCCTCGGTCGTCGTGACCCTGAACGCCCTGCGGGCGCGCCTCGGCGCGGCGCCGGCGCCCCGGCCCGCGGCCCCGGCGCCCCTCCCCGCCGTTCCGGCCCTTGCGCCGAGGGCCGCCTGATGGACGTGCTCGTCTTCATGATCCCGATCGCCCTGTTCCTCGGCGGACTCGGGCTCGTCGCGTTCCTGTGGGCGCTGCGCAACGGCCAGTACGAGGACGTCGACGGGGCCGAGTACCGGGTCCTGATGGACGACGACCGCCCGGACCCTCCGCCCCGGTAGCGGCCCCTTCCTCGACAAATTCTCCCTCCTTCGCCAAGCTGACCCGCGAAGCGGCGCTCGAACGCCGCCGATGGAGGAGGAAATGGCCGCAACCGCCGTGCAGGACCGCGCGCTCGAGAAGCCGTGGCTGAAGTCCTACCCGCCCGGAGTGCCGCACGCGATCGACGAGACGAAGCTCCAGGACCTCGCCGCGTTCTGGCGCGACTGCGTCGCCCGCCACGCCGACCGGCCCGCGGCCGAGAGCTTCGGCAAGCGCATCACCTATGCGGAGGTCGACAAGGCCGCGAAGGCCGTCGCCGCCTGGCTGCAGGGGCAGGGCCTCGTCAAGGGCGACCGGGTGGCGATCATGCTGCCGAACGTCCTCGCCTACCCCCCGATCCTGCACGGCGTTCTCATGGCCGGGCTCACCGTCGTCAACGTCAACCCGCTCTACACCGCCCGCGAGCTGTCCCGGCAGATCCAGGATTCGGGCGCGCGCATCCTGTTCGTGCTCGAGAATTTCGGCGCCACGGTCCAGGAGGCCCTGCCGGAGATGAAGCTCGACAAGGTCGTGCTCGTCACCCCCGGCGACCTGATGGGTCTCAAGGGCGCGATCGTGAACCTCGTCTCCCGCTACGTGAAGAAGGCGGTGAAGCCGTTCTCCCTGCCGGATGCCGCGAAGTTCTCCGCGGTCCTCGCCGCCGGCGAGCCGAAGCCCGCCGCGATCGACCTCGAGGACGTCGCCTTCCTGCAATACACGGGCGGCACCACCGGCGTCGCCAAGGGCGCGATGCTGACCCACCGCAACGTCGCGGCGAACGTCGCCCAGTGCGAAGCCTGGATGCGCCACGAGCTCGGGGAGAGGGCCGACCACGTCATGGTCACGGCGCTGCCCCTCTACCACATCTTCGCGCTCACCGGCTGCTGCCTGTTCATGGCCCGGCTCGGCGCCTGCATGCTCCTGATCGCCAACCCGCGCGACATCCCGGGCTTCGTCAAGACGCTGAAGAGCCGCCCCTTCACCATGCTGTCGGGGGTGAACACCCTCTACAACGCCCTCCTCAACCACCCGGACATCGGCCAGGTGGACTTCAAGAACCTGAGCTTCTGCGTCTCGGGCGCCATGACGACCCAGGCGGCGGTGGCGAAGCGCTGGAAGGAGCTCACCGGCAAGCCGATCATCGAGGGCTACGGCCTGTCGGAAACCTCGCCGGTGGTCTGCGTCAACCGGCTCGACATCGCCGACTTCACCGGCACCATCGGCTACCCGATCCCCTCGACCGACGTGTCGGTGCGCTCGGCGGAAGGGACGGAGGTGGCGCAGGGCGAGGCCGGCGAGCTCTGCGTGAAGGGCCCGCAGGTGATGAAGGGCTACTGGAACCGCCCCGACGAGACCGCCAAGGTGACGACCGCGGACGGCTACTTCCGCACCGGCGACGTGGCGGTGATGGTGCCGGACGGCGCCATCCGCATCGTCGACCGGCTCAAGGACATGGTCCTGGTCTCCGGCTTCAACGTCTACCCGAACGAGGTCGAGGAGGTGCTGGTCGGCCACCCGGGCGTCCTCGAGGCGGCGGTCATCGGCGTCCCGGACGAGGCCTCGGGGGAGGCGGTCGCCGCCTTCATCGTGCGCAAGGACCCGTCCCTGACGCCGGAGGCGATCCGCGAGCATTGCCGGGACAAGCTCACCGGCTACAAGCTGCCGCGCCGGATCGAATTCCGCGAGGCGCTGCCCAAGACCAACGTCGGCAAGGTCCTGCGCCGGGCCTTGCGCGACGAGGTGGTCGGCGGCTCCTGAAACGGCAACGGCCCCGCCGGGGCGGGGCCGTCGCTCGCAGGGACGGGGCGGTCAGCACTGCATCTCGCGGACCCGGACGATGCGGCCGTCGGTCGTCATCACCCGGCGGGTGACGGCGACGCAGGCCGGCTCGACCTCGACCGGGTAGCCGTAGACCGGCTGGGCGTAGGCCTGGCTCGCGGCGCCGGCCGCGATGGCGCCGAGGGCGATCCCGCCGATCACGCCGGCCGCGACCGCACCGCCGTGGTAGCCGCCGTAGCGGTAGCGCCAGCCGGCCTCGGCCGGGGCAGCGGTGGCGAGGACGGCGCCGCCCATGGCGAGCGCGGCGAAGGCGGCGGTCAGGGTCTTGGAGGTCTTCATGGTCGTCTCCCGATCTCGTGCCGGTCAGTTCGCGTCCGGCATGAGGCGACCATGCCGGAACCCCTTTCCCCCTGCGGTGCGGCGGCGCACGCGGCGCGGATCGCCGCACCGTGACTTGCGTCGAGGCCCCCGCCGCGACAGGGTGAGATCGTCCCCGGGAGGACGAACATGCTGATCAGGAAGACCCGCGGGTGGGAGATCCCGGAGCGCGAGGCGACGCCGGAGGCGGCGTTCTTCGACCGGCGGCAGGTGCTCGCGGGCGGGCTCGCGCTCGGCGGAGCGGCCGCGCTCGGCGGACCGGCCCTCGCCCAGATGGCGGACCCGACCTTCGACCTCTATCCGGCCAAGCGCAACGAGCGCTACACCCTCGACCGGCCGCTGACGGAAGAGAAATACGCCGCCGACTACAACAACTTCTACGAATTCGGCTCGTCGAAGAGCGTCGCCGCGGCGGCCCGCGCCCTGCGCACCCGGCCGTGGAAGGTGTCGATCGACGGCATGGTCGAGAAGCCGTTCGAGATCGACATCGACCAGCTGATCCGAAAGATGCCGATCGAGGAGCGGCTCTACCGCCTGCGCTGCGTCGAGGCCTGGGCCATGGCGGTGCCGTGGACCGGCTTTCCGATGAAGGCGCTCCTCGACCTCGCCCGGCCCCTCGGCTCGGCGCGCTACGTGCGCATGCAGAGCTTCCTCGACCGCAACGTCGCCCCGGGCCAGCGGCAGATCTGGTACCCCTGGCCCTACACGGAGGGGCTGACCATCGCGGAAGCCGCGAACGAGCTGACCTTCCTCGCCACCGGCGTCTACGGCAAGCCGCTCGGCAACCAGTTCGGCGCGCCGCTGCGGGTGGCGATCCCGTGGAAATACGGCTTCAAGTCCGGCAAGTCGCTGGTCCGCTTCACCTTCACCGACCAGCGCCCGAAGAGCTTTTGGGAGGCCCTGCAGCCCTCCGAATACGGTTTCTGGGCCAACGTGAACCCGGCCGTGACCCATCCCCGCTGGAGCCAGGCGACCGAGCGCATGCTCGGCACCAACGAGCAGCGCCCGACCGTGATCTACAACGGCTACGGCGAGTACGTGGCCCAACTCTACAAGGGCCTCGAGGGGGAGCGCCTCTACACCTGATCACGCCGCCCGCGGCGCGATCAGCCGGCCGGTGGCGTCGAAGGCGTCGCCGACCGCCTCGCGCATGAGCGACAGGGGCGTCGCCGCCGGCGTGCGGATCTCGCCGTGCATCTCGTCGAAGGTGAGCATGAGCGCGGCCTCCGCCTTCTGCGCGAGGCGGCGCATGGCCCAGTTGTCGCGCAGGCAGATCACCCGCACGGCGCGGAAGCCGCGGTTGCGCGCGGCGAGCACGGTCGCGTCGAGGAGCGCCGTGCCGAGACCGCGCTTGCGCAGGGCCGGATCCACGACGAAGGCCGCCTCGGCGACGCCGTCCTGCGCGTCGAGATGGAGCTCGGACGCGCCGCAGAGATGCCCGTCCACGAAGGCGCCGTGCACGAGCGCCCGCTCCCAGGCGCGGGCGGCGTGCTCGGCCACGTAGGTGTCGCTCACCCCGCCGCAGAAGCGGTCGCGCCGGGTCCTGGCGTCGAGCCCCAGCAGGAAGTCGCGGTAGCGCTCGCCCTCGTCTGATCGGAGCTTGCGGATGACGGCATCGAAGGGGGCCATGGGGAACCTCGTCGGCGTTCCGAGGCCCTTCTCGAACGAATCCTCCCGTCCCCCCGCCAAAGCTTGAGGGGGCCGGCCGGTTCCGTCGAGCCCATCTTTGCGGCAGGCGCGTCGGGCGCGCGCCCAAGAAAAAAGCCGGGCCCACGAGGGACCCGGCAAGGATGTCGGGCTCCGAAACCGGAGCCTTCCAGAGGGGAACGGCCGAAACGACCCGCGGAGGAGGTGCGGACCGTCGCCTTCAGCCGCTGCCTGTTTCGCATGCACGGCGCCGGGGTGCTACGCAGCCCCGCTCATGCTCGGCATACCGTATACGCATGGCTGCGCCCGGCGGGTCAGTACGTCCAGCGCTGCGCCTTGGCGACGAGGAAGTCGCGAAAGGCCTGGACCCGGGCGACGGTGCGCATCTCCTCGGCGTAGACGAGGTAGC
This sequence comes from Beijerinckiaceae bacterium, assembly GCA_035540795.1. Taxonomy (GTDB): domain Bacteria; phylum Pseudomonadota; class Alphaproteobacteria; order Rhizobiales; family Beijerinckiaceae; genus JAJKJG01. The sequence continues at coordinate 15,469 of DATLFZ010000026.1, forward strand.
TGTCGAGGGACGGCATGTCGGTCTCGCGCAGGATCTGGACGAGCTTGCGGTCCCCGTCGACGGCGTAGTCCGGCAGGACCCCGATCCCGGCGCCGGTCTCCACCGCGAGCTTGAGGGCCGTGATGTTGTTGCAGATGAAGTGGTAGGGCCGAGGCTCCCGCAGGTCCCGCCCGGCGGTCGAGAGCCAGTGCACCGCCAGCAGGTAGGAGGGCTGGTCGCCCCCGAAGGCGACGAGCCGGTGGTTGTCGAGGTCGTCGAGGGTCTTGGGCTCGCCGAAGCGCTTGATGTATTCCTGCGAGGCGTAGGCGTGAAAATGCACCCGGAACAGCCGGCGCTGGATCAGGTCCGGCTGGGCCGGGCGGCGCAGCCGGATCGCCACGTCCGCCTCGCGCATGGCGAGGTCGAGCTCCTCGTTGGTGAGGATGAGCTCGACCTTCACGTCCGGATAGAGGTCGAGGAACTCGGCCACGCGCTGGGCGAGCCAGATCGAGCCGAGCCCGACGGTGGTCGTCACCTTGAGGTCGCCGGACGGGCGCTCGCTCGTGTCGACGAGGCGGGCCCGGGTCGTCTCGAGGCGCATCTTCATGTCCCGGGCGGCCCGGAACAGGAGGTCGCCCTGCTCGGTCAGGATCAGGCCGCGGGCGTGGCGGTGGAAGAGCGGCGCCTTGAGCTCCCGTTCGAGGGCGCTCACCTGGCGGCTCACGGCGGACTGGCTGAGGCCGAGATCGTCCCCTGCACGGGTGAAGCTGCCGGCTTCCGCGACCGTGTAGAAGATCCTGATCTTGTCCCAGTCCACCGCGGCGTTCCCCAGCGCGCGGTCGACGGCGCCCTGACCTGTGGACGGCACCGGTACCTCCCCCCTGCGGGCCCTCTACTCCGCCGCCTGGCGGGTCGCCTCCTGGGCGGCGAGGTAACGCTCCGCTTCGAGAGCGGCCATACAGCCCAAACCGGCCGCTGTCACGGCCTGGCGGTAGACGTCGTCGGTGACGTCGCCGGCGGCGAACACCCCGGCCACGTTGGTGGCGGTCGAATCAGGGCCGGTCAGGAGGTACCCGCCGGGCTTCATGTCGAGCTGGCCGGCGAAGAGCTCGGTCGCCGGCTTGTGGCCGATGGCGACGAACACGCCGTCGGTCTTCAGCTCGCGCCCGGCGCCGGTCTTCACGTTTCGCAGGAGCACGTGCGTGACGCCGAGAGGGCCCTCGGTGCCGCCGATCTCCTCGACCACGTGGTCCCAGACCACGCTCACGTTGGGGCGCTTGAACAGCCGGTCCTGCAGGATGCGCTCGGCCCGGAAGGCGTCGCGCCGGTGCACCACGGTGACGTGGGAGGCGAGGTTCGACAGGTAGAGCGCCTCCTCGACGGCGGTGTTGCCGCCGCCGACCACCACCACCTCCTTGCCGCGGAAGAAGAAGCCGTCGCAGGTGGCGCAGGCCGAGACCCCGAAACCCTGGAACTTGGCCTCGCTCGGCAGGCCGAGCCACTTGGCCTGCGCCCCGGTCGCGATCACGAGGGCCTCGCAGGAATAGGTGTCGCCGGAATCGCAGACGATGCGGAACGGGCGCGTGCCAAGCTCGACCTTGACCACGTGGTCGGAGACCATGCGGGTGCCGACGTGCTCGGCCTGGAGGCGCATCTGCTCCATCAGCCAGGGGCCCTGGATCACGTCGGCGAAGCCGGGGTAGTTCTCGACGTCGGTGGTGATCATGAGCTGGCCGCCGGCCTGGAGGCCGGAGATCAGGACCGGCTCGAGCATGGCCCGGGCGGCGTAGATCGCGGCGGTGTAGCCCGCCGGCCCCGAGCCGATGATGACGAGCTTGGCGTGGGTGTGGGCCATCAGGCGGTCTCCAGGCGCAGGGCGGCCTCGGGGAGGCCGCGGGCGCGGCGGTGGCGGGCGAGGGCGGCGGCGACGGCCGCGGCCACGATCGGGGTTGAATCTAGAGGTTCGTAGGCGAAGGCTTCAAGACGCCCGCGGAAAGGCTGCACAGCCCCGTGCGCCTCGAGCCCCTTTAGGAACGCCATGAGCTTCGGATGGCCGCCGGAGGGCTCGAACACCAGCACCGGGGCGCCGGTCGCGGCCGCCTCGCCGACCATGTTGTGCGAATCGGCGGTGACGACGATCGCGTCGGCGAGCGCGAGGATCGACAGATACGGATTGTCCCCGTCCCCGGTCCAGAAGAAGCCGCCGTGGTCCCGGGCGAGCCGGGCGAGCCCCGCGCGCAGGGGCTCGGGCGTCCGCCTGGAGGCGGTGATCATGAGCGCGACGCCTGAGGCGGCGAGGCGGGTCAGGTTGCCGAGGAGGCGCGCCACGTCCTCGTCGAGGTAGCGGTGGTGCCGGCTCGGGCCGCCGACGAGAACGCCCGCCCGCGGCCGCGGCAGGGACGCGAGGCGCGGATCGGGGTTCGCCCGGGCCGCGGCGAGCCGGGCGGCGGAGATCCGGTGCGGCGCCGTCGGGGTCGCGATGACGTTGTCCCCGGTCAGCCGGTCGTGGGCCGGCGCCCACAGGAGGTCGGCGGTCCCGCGCCCCGCCCGGGGGTTCTTGAGGAAGACCGTGAAGGTGCGCCCGCCCGAGGCCCGCTTCACCGCGCGCAGATACGGCGCCGCGCGCCGGCCCGAGGCGATGGCGAGGTCGGGGAAGGGCGGCGCGATCGGGCTCTCGGGCAGCCCCGGCCGCTCCCGGGGATCGATCGGCCCCCAGGGCATGAGCCACACGAAGGCCGCGCGCGGCCGGACGCGCCGCAGCTGCGGCGTCAGGCCGAGGGCTTCGGCGACACCGAGGCATTGCTGCTCGTCGCCGGCCTTGCCGTCGGTGATCACCCAGGCGGAGAGATCGCTCAAGCTCGGCCGCGCTCCTTGTCACTGCGGTCGCGCCCGGCTATCGAGCCGGTCGACAGGCCGGAGCCGGTTCTTGCGCGGACGCCTCGATTCGATCGACCTCGCCATCCTGAGGGAGTTGCAGGCGGACGGCAGCATCACCAACGTGGAGCTGGCGCGCCGCGTGGGTCTGTCCGCGCCGCCCTGCCTGCGCCGGGTGCGGGCGCTCGAAGAGGCCGGCATCATCACGGGGTACCGGGCGCTGCTCGACCCCAAGTCCCTCGGATACGAAGTCGTTTGCTTCGCCATGGTGCAGCTCGCGGCCCAGGGGCAGGCCGAGCTCGCCGCGTTCCAGGCGCGGATGCGGGACTGGCCGGCGGTGCGCGAGTGCTGGACCCTGTCGGGCGACATCGACTTCATCCTGAAATGCGTCGCGCCGAACATGGGCGCCTTTCAGGCCTTCGTGGCGGAGCTCACCGCCCTGCCGAACGTGCGCAACGTGCGCACCGCGCTGACCCTCGACGTGGTCAAGGACGAGCCCCTCGTCCCTCTGCCCGCGGAGCCGCAGGCGCGGGGCTAGCCGAGGCTGCGCCGCAGCCACTGGGCGAAGTAGCGCGACAGGAGGGCGACCCGGCGCCGCTCGTTGTCCGGATCGTACCAGGCGCCGCCGGAATTCGACGGATGGGCGAAGAGCTGCGGATGCCGCGCGAGGATCTCGTGGCGCGGGCCGAGCACGAGGGCCTCCCCCTCGATGAAGTCGTTGCCGATCCCGCCGCCGCCCGGAAAGCCACCCTCGCCGCCGCCGGCCCAGCTGCGCATCGACACCGCCGTGACGCGGATGACGAGCCGCGGCCCCGGGCCGGCCCGGTCGGCGAAGACCCGCCGGGCCTCCTCGGTCATGACCGCCTGGACGAGGTCGGCCGTGTGGGAGGCGCCGATCGCCCGCAGGTGCGAGACGTCGACGACCACGGACGAGAAGCGGGGGGCGGGGGCCTGCGCCGCCGCCCCGCCCGCGAGGACGAGGGCGCCGGCGCCGATCAGGAATGTGCGACGGGAGGTCATGACCGGAACTCCTGCTCGCCCCGCTGCGCCGCGCTCACGCGAAGCGCACGCCCACGATCTCGTAGGACTTGCCGCCGCCGGGCGTGTGCACCTCGACCGTGTCGCCGACGCCCTTGCCGATCAGCGCCCGGGCGATGGGCGAGGTGACCGAGACCCGGCCGGAGCGCACGTCCGCCTCGGGCTCGCCGACGATCTGGTAGGTGCGCTCCTCCTCGGTGTCCTCGTCCACCACCTTGACGTAGGCGCCGAACTTGACCCGGTCGCCGGAGAGCTTCGACACGTCGATGATCTCGGCGCGCGCGATCAGGCTCTCGAGCTCGAGGATGCGGCCCTCGTTGAGCGATTGCTGCTCCTTGGCCGCGTGGTACTCGGCGTTCTCGGACAGGTCGCCCTGCGCCCGGGCCTCGGAAATGGCCTGGATGATGCGCGGACGCTCCACCTGCTGGCGGTGACGCAGCTCCTCTTCGAGGGCGGAATACCCGCTCGTCGTGATCGGCACCTTGTCCATTCTCTCGTCTCGTCCTCCAAATGCGGTCGACGGCGCACCGTCTCCGGCGCGCCGCGGCGATCCCGTCAACCTGTCCGAAAGCTTCGCAGTTCCTCCCGACGATCCCGCCCGGCCTCAGGAAAAGTATTCCTGCAACGCCCGGACTTCGAGATCCCCCTCCAGGTAAGCCTTGATGCCTTGGGCAGCCGCCATCGCACCGGCCAGAGTGGTGTAATAGGGAACCTTATGCAAGAGGGCCTCCCGGCGCAGCGACTTGGAGTCCGACAACGCTCCGGCGCCCTCCGTGGTGTTGAACACGAGCTGGATGTCGCCGTTCTTGATCGCGTCGACGACGTGCGGGCGGCCCTCCAGAACCTTGTTGATGCGCGCCGCCGGCACCCCGTTCTCCTCCAGGAAGCGCTGCGTCCCGCTCGTCGCCACGACGCGGAAGCCGAGCTCCGACAGGAGTTTCACGGCCGGCAGGATGCCCCCCTTGTCCGAATCGCGCACCGACACGAACACGGTCCCGGTCCGGGGCACCTGCGTGCCCGAGCCGAGCTGGCTCTTGGCGAAGGCGATGCCGAAGGAGCGGTCGAGGCCGATGACCTCGCCCGTCGACTTCATCTCCGGGCCGAGCAGCACGTCGACGCCGGGGAAGCGCGAGAACGGGAACACCGCCTCCTTCACGCCGATATGGGGCAGCTCCTTCGGGGCGAGGCCGAACGAGGCGAGGCTCTCGCCGGCCATGACCCGGGCGGCGATCTTGGCGATCGGCTCGCCGATCACCTTGGCGACGAAGGGTACGGTGCGCGAGGCGCGCGGATTGACCTCGAGCACGTAGATCGCGCCGTCCTTGATGGCGTATTGCACGTTCATGAGGCCGCCGACCTCGAGGGCCCTGGCGAGGGCCGTGGTCTGGCGCCCGAGCTCCGCCACGGTCTCGGGCGACAGGGAGCGCGGCGGCAGCGAGCAGGCCGAATCGCCCGAATGGATGCCGGCCTCCTCGATGTGCTCCATGATCCCGGCGACGAACACGTCCTTGCGGTCGGCGAGGGCGTCGACGTCGACCTCGATCGCGTCCGACAGATAGCGGTCGAACAGGAGCGGGTTCTTGCCGAGCACCGTGTTGATCTGGCCGGTCTTGTCGTTCGGATAGCGCGCCTTGACGTCGGATGGGATCAGGCTCGGCAGCGTGCCGAGGAGGTAGTCCTCGAACTGGCTCTCGTCGCGGATGATGGCCATGGCCCGGCCGCCGAGCACGTAGGAGGGACGCACGACGAAGGGCAGGCCGAGATCGGCGGCGATCAGGCGGGCCTGCTCGACCGAATAGGCGATGCCGTTCTTCGGCTGGCGCAGCCCGAGCCGGTCGAGGAGGCGCTTGAAGCGGTCCCGGTCCTCCGCGAGGTCGATCGCGTCGGGCGAGGTGCCGAGGATCGGGATCCCCGCCTCCTCGAGCGGATGCGCGAGCTTGAGCGGCGTCTGGCCGCCGAACTGGACGATGACGCCGTGGAGGGTGCCGCGGGAGCGCTCGTTGTCCATGATCTCGAGCACGTCCTCGGCGGTGAGCGGCTCGAAATAGAGCCGGT